>JAISFJ010000103.1 GCA_031263665.1 Coriobacteriales bacterium | reverse complement strand
GCGCTTTCAAAAAAGCCGTGGGCGGGCATACTCTCAACGGTATGCACCTTAATCAGATTGGCGATGAAGGAGGGGTCATAAAGCCCAAGCCCAGATCCGAAGGCCCGTGCCCACTCGTAGGGGGCGGAGCTGTCCTGTGGGGTGATGGTGATGGTGTAGGTGCCAGCCGCGTTATAGGTGTGGGGTATGCTGGATAGCTCGGTATCCAGCGTTGAGATGTCGGACGTGCCTTGGGTGCCGAGCGTGTCGAGCGCCGCCACATCCGGGGCTTTTTCCCCTGTCCCAGCACGTCCCCTGCGGAAAAGACTGATATACTTTTCCTTATGACGGGTATTTTGGATATAGACACATCGCGTAGTCTTAACAGGCGCATACTTCGTGATATGTCCGATGGCATCATGGTCATCAATATGTCAGGGCATATCATGTTCATGAACGCCGCTGCCGAAGACGTTTTGGGCGTGAAGTTCTCGCGACTGTCCGAGCAACTCTTTGCCGCCGCGTTTATCGCAGACGAGCGCAACGACGCCTTTAATCAGCTCATAATCAACGCGACCTACGACAAAGACGCCGTTCATCATGGCAGGGTGGACTATCACCCGCCGGACGGCGACAAAACCAGCGACAAAGACGATGCAATTTTGCCCTTGTCGGCCCCGTTGTCACTCGACCTCACGGTGTCTTTTGTTTATGACGACGATGACAACAAAGAGGGAGTCGTCGTGCTCATCGAGGATGTGACCAAACTGGTAAAGGTGGAGCGCGAGAAGCGGGAAGGCATCCAGCTTTTCAGCTATGGGCTTTGTGTCGTTGTGCTGTTTTTGTTCATCTGGCAAATTCTGAGTGCGTTCATGGAGGTTCCCAATTGGCTGATGGCACGGGTCATGGAGCTCTTGACGTTCAGTCTCGCGGTGTTCGCCCTCACACAGACCTCCTTGACGCTCAAAGACATCGGGCTTGTCGCCCCGCTTCGGCAGATACGCGTCACGCTTATCCGTGGGGCGGCCATTGGGGCGGTGATAATCGCTCTTTTCGCCGTCGCCCGCCTTATCGTCGACCAAATCATGCCAGAAACCACCGCCTCCATTCCATTTTTCGACTGGCATCTTAACGAGCCTGCGCAGCAGACCTATTTCTTTGTGGCACCGTTTCAGGAACTTCTCGCCAAGGGAATCGTCCTTACCGCGCTGCTCCGCATATTCTATGATTCAAAGAACATATTGCCGATAGTGTTTGGCTCGTCCATGCTTTTTGCGGCGATGCACGTTAATTATGGTATCTCGATGATGACGGTCGCGTTTGTCATGTGTTTTGTGACCGGGTGGCTCTACCTCAAAGACAAAAATATCTGGGGATGCGCCATCGTGCACTTTTGCCTCGGCTTTTTTGTCACCTGCTTTGGCTTTGAGCAAATGTTCTTGTAGGGCATGTGCAGGGTATGCGCAGGGTTATGAGCAGGACGTAGGTAAGCCCTAAGGATAGGGGCAGAGGATATAAGGCAATGGGACACTGAGATGAAAGGCGCGGTGGATATTTTTACAATCACTCCCTTTAACCCCTTGTGGTTTTTACTCATGGCGGGCGTCGCTGTCATGTCATGGCTCCTGTGGCTTATCTTTCGCAAAAGGGCCGAGCGCGTGCGCAGGGGGCTGGTCATCGGAATTTGCGCGTTGGTGATGGTTCTTTATCTTCTGGAGAAATACTGGCTCTCGCTTGACGCGGAGTATCTGCTCACGCAAAGCGGCGGGAGATTCAACGTGCTTGACGAGTTGCCGCTGCACCTCTGCAACGTGAATATGCTGATAATTCCTTTTGCCCTGTTGCTGAAGCGGCGTATGCTGTTGGTGTTTTGTTGCCTGTCCGCCCCGTTAGGCGCGTTCATGGCGTTGGCCTCGCCCATTGCGGTCTTTTCGGAGTCGAGCATACTGCTACCACGAAACATCGGCTACTATAGCAGCCACTCGTTGCTTATCGTCGCGGGCGTAAGTCTTTTTACGCTCAGGCTTTGCCGCCCCAAATTTCGCGATTTGCCGCTTGCAATTGGCATCATGCTGATAATGCTGGTGGCGGCGCATCTCATCAATACCGCGTTCAGGTTGGGTGGCATCTCTTCTGGCACAAACTATTTTTTCACCTACGGCCCCGATGGCATAGCCGTCTTAGAGATACTTTGGCGCCTTATCCCAATCCCCCTTGTCTACGAACTTCCGCTCCTCCCCGTTGCCGTAGCATACGGACTCCTGGTAACAACTCTCATAAAGATACTGCACCGATGATGGACAGGGGGCGTGCGGTTACTGGTTACTCAGCACTTCCCTAAGTATTTCGCCGCGAGTTCGGCGGTGTTGTAGCCGGCTACGCTTTCGACCTCGATGGCGCCCGCCGCGGTCTCAAACGCGCAGGCGTAAAACAGGCCGGGACTCAGCTCAAAAGGTCGATGGTCGATGCCTGGCGAGATGACGGGATAGGCGCCGCGCCACACGAAGCGATGCACG
This sequence comes from Coriobacteriales bacterium, assembly GCA_031263665.1. Taxonomy (GTDB): domain Bacteria; phylum Actinomycetota; class Coriobacteriia; order Coriobacteriales; family UBA8131; genus JAITEK01. Next base: position 1,695 of record JAISFJ010000103.1, on the reverse strand, counting down.
TCATGGATGGTAGAAAAGATGCTGTTGAGCTCCTCTTCCGTCATTTCATGCTCGGCGGAAAATATCTTGTAAATACGGCTGTCGTAGGTGGGCGATTTGCCGGTCACGCCGATGCTCTTAAAGGGCGCTTTTGCGGAATCTGAGGTAAATACCGTGCTGGGCAACTTCTTTTGAGGGTTGGCACCGAAGTAGCTTGGATTGAGCGTGCCCACGACAAGTGTGGTCTGGACTTCCTGATAGGGATAAACTGTGGTGTCAAACGGCGTGCCGTCCAGGCTTATGGTGAGGTCCGCCAAGGCGAAGGGAGCGGCGAGAATAACCGCATCGTAGCTCTCGCTTGCGCCGTCGGTGGTTCTTATCGTGAATCGCGGTTTGTTGTTCGCGCCCGCCGTTGCGCCAGTTTCGCCTCCGCCAGCCGGCCCCGCCGCATTCCCGGCCCCGGCACCCGCCGGCCCCGCCGTGCCCGCTCCGGCCCTGGCACCCGCCGCACCCGCTTCGGCCCCGCCGCCCGCCTCACTCGCGCCCGCCGCCGTTGCATCCGTTTCGCGCCCGCCGCCCGCCGCGCTCTGCACTTCGATGCTTGCGACCTGCGTGTTTACTCGCACATCGGCCCCTATTTTCTTGAGAGTCTTGTCATAAAGCGTCCAATTGCCATCTTCAATAGCAAAAAGATAGCCGCCCGCGAGCCCAGCACCGGCGAGGCCAACCAACCCGGCAAGCGCGCCGATTTCTGCTCCCTGGTTATACATATTGTGCACAATGGGCTCCACAATGTGATGGGTCATTCGCTCGTTTACGCCGAGCGCGTTGAGGTGTTCTTTGAGCGAAACCTGCGTTGGCTCATACAGATTGAGCGCTTTGAGCAGCTCCTGAGGAGTGTCAAAGGTCTGTCCGCTCGCCAAAAGTTCATAGACGCGCTCCCATTTGGAGGCCATGCCCGTGGCGCTGCTCACGACTTTTCGTGAGGAGCCGATGCCGACATATTTGAGTATGTTCATCGCCATCGACGCCAGTGAGGTATGCGTGAGAACGGGAAAGCCCTCGTCGGTCCAAAACGCGTAGGTCTCATCTTTACCATCAACGGAAAGCCCCGAAGTTCCTTCTTTGGAGCCGGTCAGCTCCATGAGGTCCATGGTGTACTTACCGGAGGAATGAAGCAGCGTACCCCCAACTTCGATACGGGTTCCGGCAAAAGTCAAATCCCAGGTACGCCCGCCCACATGCTCACCGCGCTCATAAACCGTGATGTCTATATCCGGGAGTTTTTTCCAGAGACGAAAGGCACACATTGCTCCCGCCGCCCCCGCTCCCACAATTGCTACTTTGGCCGTTTTGGCTGGTTTTGTCGCGCTTTCGCTCATGGTGCTCTCCTTTTCTCATCTCACAAAACTGTCGCAAAACACTGATAACAACGCTGATAGGAAGTATAATCCTTAGGTGAGAGAACCGGTAGTCTTTTGTGAAAAGGAGTGGGACATGGCATGGCGCATCAGCGGTTCGACCTTCAGGTTGGTTTTGACCATCGTCGTTATCGAGTTTGTGAGCGGTTTTACGCAGGGCTTCTACGAGCCGCTTATCCCCAAGTTTGGAGAACTTCTCGCCATTGACGCTTCGGGGCTCACGTTGTTTAACACCATCCCCACCGCTGTGGCCGCGCTCTTTGTGCCGATACTCACCCGCCTCGGCGACATCAAA
>JAISFJ010000065.1 GCA_031263665.1 Coriobacteriales bacterium | reverse complement strand
CCAAACGCGAGACCATGCGACTCGAAAACGCCGATGAGTTCATGGCTGCCCTGGATGGACAGAAAATCGTCATTGGCGCAAAAGTCGGAGAAGAAGGCCAGCTGTTTGGCTCCATCACAACAGCTCAGGTTGCCGACGCCATCAACGCGCGATTTAACACCACGGTAGACCGCAAGCGCATCGACCTACACGGTCTTGTCAAAACCGCCGGCGAGCACACCGCCACCATCAGCATTTATCGCGACATCAAGGCAGCCATAACTCTTGAGGTTGTGGATGAAAACGTGCTCAAAGCGCAGGAGGAAGCAGCCGCGGAAGCAGCCGCCAGTGAGCGTACCGCCAAAGAAGGAGCCGACAGCGAACGGGCCGACAGTGAACGGGCTGCGGATGAACAGGCCGCTGGCGAACGGGCCGCTGGCGAACGGGCCGCGGATGAGTTTGTTGAGGTCGCCGCCGAGATTGCTGTGGGAGCAACCGCGGAGACATCCGAAGAAGCGGCCGCGATACTTGCGGGCGTTGAGGAACGGCTCGGAGACATCGCGAGAACCCTTACTGATGCCGCGGACGCCGCTGATGCTGAAGCTGCTGGGGCTGCCGTTGACGCTGCCGCGGATGTCGCCACAGACGCCGTTGACGCTGCCGCAGACGCTGCCGATGCGATAGCTGCCGCGGATGGGGCTGAGAGCGCTGAGAACGCGAGCTACGGCGCCGAAACCAGCGACCCCGAAGTTAGTGTCGAAAGCGAGACCAGCGCCGAAACCAAGGCCACAAGCATAGCCGAAGCAGTGAGCATAGCCGAAGCCGCCTTAGAAGTCTTAGAAGATGTTGAGGGCGCCATAGACGCCGCTGTCGCGGATGCTGTGGTAGCCGAAGTCGAAGAAAAGACGGCCAACGCCGAAGAATAACACTCGCTGCAGGACGGGGGCAAGTGGGGTCACCGAAAAAAGAAGAACCAAATTGCCAGAACAAGGGCTCCCGCAAGAACTGCCAACACTATCCATGACAGGACCAGGCAGCCCTTGTTTCCTTTGAGGGCAACGCCGACAAGACGGTCACTGAGCGTTTTGCGGCGCCGGTAGTACACCGAGCCTTCCGGCAGTTGCGGCCATGGTTCATCCCGCGTGAGAAACCACGCCCCCTTGCTCTCGATGACCCTGACAAACTGCTCTTGCGTCAGGGTAAGCCCAGGACGTGTGGCGCTGGCGATGCGCTCAACGATATTGCGGATAAAGACTTCTAGCGCGGACTTTGCCTCTTCTTCGAGCTCTGAGCTATAGCACATGCAGGCAAACCCTCCCGTGAAGGACCTTTCCTCAGCGCTATAGCTGGTGTAGGCCAATACGATATGGATAACCCAGTTTTGCTCCATGAGAGCCATCAGCCGTGTGGCCGTATGCTCGCTTAAAAGGGCTACCCGTCGCCCGTCGCGCGCGACAAAGCCAAGCCCCTCATCAAACAACTTGAGCTCAAGTTCATTGCCGATGATGCCCTCAACCCCACCGAGATAACTCATCCCATCTTTACTCTGAGGCGTAAATGTCGCGTAGAAACCTTGATAGACCTCGTCAACAGGCGCGAAACGCCCCATATGCTGCTCATGGGCGGTCGTAACCGTCTGCATATAGGCACCCAACGGGTCCTGAAAACGTTCGGTAAGATGTTTGGCACTTTGCGGTGACCCTTTTTTCATAAAATGATTGTATAATAACAACACTTGAATTACTCCCAAGGAGCCATACCTTAATGAGCAGCTTTCCAACCGCTGCCTTAAGGGAAAGGGGCATCAAAAAAATACGGTGTTCCCTTGGGAAGTGCTGATTAAATGCTGTTGCGTTAGCTGGTGAGTCATTTTCGCATCTGGCAAGGCGAGTGACATCAGGACTAGCAGCGCTAAGGCTGATGTCACTCAACGCAGCCAGAGGCGAAAATGACCGCCAGATGGCGTGACATGATTTAATCAGCACTTCCCTTGAACAAGGATGGTGGCCATGCCCAAAAAACCGTTGCCAACAGGCGAAGAACCGCCCAAAGGGTACGAGTCGATAATCAACAGAAAGCCACAGGCCCGTGATTTGCGGGTGGACTGCGCGTTTATCAGTCAACTCGCGAGTATTGAGCTTGCGGAGATAAACAGCATGAGAAAACAGGCGTTTTCTGGCATCGAATCGCTGGTCGGTCTGACCAATGAGCCCAATTCGTTTGAGCGCGAGATAAGCATTTTGCCAGGCAAGGAGGCTTCGGACAAACTCCTGTTTCGCGCCTATCGAGACAAAGCCTTAGTCGGCTATGCGCTCGTTGTCATCGGTTGGCCAAACAAAGGCAACTGGGTTATTCAGCATCTCATCATCAACCCCCAACATCGCCAACAGGGCATCGGCAGCACCATCATAAGAAAAGTTGAGAAGTTCGCACTCGAATCCGAGGTAGAAGCAACAAGCCTTTTCGCGATTCCCTTAGAGGAACGAGGCGTCCTGTTCTGGCAGAACATGGGCTACACCACAGAAACCGGCCGCCTCCCCATAAAAATCGCCAACCTCGACCACGAACTCATCATCTACCGCAAAGAGCTATAACCCCAATCGCGTGCATGGGGCAGCGAGTGGGACGGGAGCAACTGGGACAGATTTCTGCGTGCGGCACACTCTTGACGCAGGCGGCAACAAAAATGGCGGGCGGATTGCCTTACCGCCCCTACGGAAATCCATTTCAAATATGGCGCATAAGGCACAAAAGGATGGGGCGTCAACGCCACATGACGGGACGTCGAGGACGCCGTCCCCATCTGTCCCACATGCTTATCTTTGGTCGAGGTATCTTACGGCGCTGAAGCAGGCGATTTGGCCTTCTCCTACTGCTTTTGCTACCTGGAGGGGTTTGCTGGCGCAGTCTCCGGCGGCGAAGATGCCTGCTTTGTTTGTAGACATCGCGCCGTCAACCGCAATGCAGCCATCGTTGGTCGCAAGCCCCGCTATCAATGCGTCCGGCGCGATAATTGGCCGGAGGATGAACACGCCGGCACAGCTCACCGATTTGACCGCACCATCCGCACTCGTCCGATAGACAAGCTCGGTGACCTCGGCTCCATTCCCCTTGATTTCGGTGACCGTGCCCTCCCGAACGGCAACTCGCTTGTCGAGTTCCTTGGGCGCTTTCTTGGCGAGAAAAATCACCTCAACGCCGATTTCCGCAAGGAAGTTCGCCTCGTCCACCGCCTCAGAATTGAGCCCTACAACGCACACGACGCGCGAGCGAAAAAGCATCCCATCGCAGGTTGCGCAATAGCTCACGCCCCGTCCCAGATACTCTTTTTCGCCCTTGAAGGATTTTGCCGGCTGCACGCCCGTTGCCAGTATGACCGTGCGGGTGTCGATGCTGTCGCTGCCCGTCGCGACGGTAAACCAATCGTCTATCGCCAATACGGAGACCACCCTTTCGTAGAGAAATTGTGCGCCCAGCCCATGCGCGTGAGCGACCATCTGCTCCAAGAGATGCAGTCCGCTGACCCCCGGAAGCCCCGGATAGTTGTCCACGAGCGCGGACTTTGCGAGGGGGCTTTCCTGCGGCTTGTTGGAAATAACGAGCACGTCTTTGTTGCGCGCTCGTGCGGTAATGGCGGCGGACAACCCCGCGGGGCCGGCTCCAATGACGATGATGTCATACATAGTGCGTGTCTCCTTAGCGAATTTGCGGTTCGAGGGCGTAATGGATGAGAAGGCGGTAGAGTTCGCCGGGTGATATGCCGGCTTTCTTTGCGCTGTCGGGGATAAGGGAGGTGCGCGTCATACCGGGAACGGTATTGGTCTCGATAAGACAGGGAGTACTGTCATCGGTGACGATTATGTCGGTCCGCGAGACGCCGGCGCAGCCTAAAACGCGATGCGCCTCCAAAGCCGCGGCCTGGCAGGCGGCCATCTCACCTGCTGTTATTCGCGCGGGGACAATATGCTTTGAGCCGCCCTCCGTATACTTCGACTCATAGTCATAGAACTCGTTTTTTGGCACGATTTCTATCACCGGCAAGGCGCACAGATGGTCCGGGTCGTTGCCGAGCACCGGAATCGTCACCTCAACGCCCGCGATAAATTCCTCAATCAACAACACGTCGCCTACCTTAAACCCCTCGTCTATGGCCACGAGAAGTTCATCGCGAGTCTTGGGTATCGAGATGCCCAGAGAAGAGCCGTCGCAAAGAGGTTTTACCACGCAGGGCAATGCGCTGGAGTTGAGGATGGAGTCGATTTTAGCGGGGTCGGCCTTGCTGGGGTCGGCCTTAGCGGGGTCGGCCTTTTTATCAAACTGCTCTTTTCGCACAACCTCAAACCCCGCGGTGTCGAGGCCAGAGGCTTGGTATATGATTTTGGTGAGCAACTTGTCCATGGCAAGCGCGCTCGCTTTAACGCCGCTGTGAGTATAGGGAACGTTCAAAATCTCAAGAAGTCCCTGGATGCAGCCGTCCTCGCCCCCTTTGCCGTGCAAGGCGATAAAGGCAACGTCGGGCTCGCACGCGCAGAGTTTGTTGAGAAAATCGGGCTCGCCGGTGTCGATGGGCACAACGGTAAAGCCTTCGTCCTCAAGCGTTTCGCGCACATTGTCCCCACTTGCGATGGAGACCTCTCGCTCGCCAGTTGTGCCTCCGTAGAGCAAGGCAACGCTTGTAACGCGCTCTGAGACAGCGGCGGCAGCCTGTCGTATCTCATTCAGCTTCTGTTTGTCTATCCACTGATTGTCTATCCACTCGCTGGTCTCAAACATGGCTCTTTTGGCCCCCTCCTTCCTCAGAAAGCACCACCAATAGCACCACTGACTCAAAAAGTCTTTCCCACGGTCATAAAAGCACAACCCAATTATAGCGACGATTCCCCCAATAAGGGAGATTCTTTACGAATCGTAAGCCAGGATTTAATCATTGTCATCCTCAATGAGGTTTCACCGCCTTGAAATTATTGCTTTTGGGAGGGTGGTGGAAAATTGGGGGGTGGATGGATTATAGTAATTACACGTTATGTTCGTATGAAAGTGGTATGAAAGGAACACGTGTTTCAGTCTTTTGGCATCAAGCGCTACGGTATGCAGGGCTTAAAGGAGCTCGTGGCTTCGTGGGGGGAGCCGGAGTTTAGGGTTACCCAGCTTCTGTATTGGCTCTACGGGCAAGGCGCGCGGGATTATCAGCAGATGAGCAATCTGCCAAACAAGCTGCGCGCAAAGCTGGAAGCAGAGGAACCGCTCTTTTTTCCCGAAGTGCTCAGGCGGCGTGTTTCCGCCGATAAAACGCGTAAATACCTGCTACGCCTGGCCGATGGCGCAAAAGTGGAGACCGTTGGTATCCCGACCAAAGGGCGTTTGACGGTCTGCTTTTCGACCCAATCAGGCTGTGCGATGGGCTGTGCGTTTTGCGCGACAGGCTCAGGCGGGTTTACGCGCTCGTTAAAGCCTGGCGAGATGGTCGACCAAATCACGGTAGTCTCTCAAGATTTTGGAGCACGGGTCACCAACGCGGTCGCGATGGG
>JAISFJ010000127.1 GCA_031263665.1 Coriobacteriales bacterium | reverse complement strand
CACGCCGGTCAGCGTTGTTACGGGGCTTTCCCGCGCCGCTCGTATGGGCGTGCTCGTAAAGGGCGGGGCATTTCTCGAGTTGAGCTCGCGGGTTCGGGCCATCGCCTTTGACAAAACGGGCACGCTCACCTATGGAAAACCGGAGGTCACTGAGGTTGTGGCGCTCAATGCGACAGACGATGCGTTCGCCGCGACAAAAAACGGTGCCGCTTTTGCCGCGACAGATATTGGCAATGCGCTCGACACCACCGCGCTGACTGCCGACGACATTTTAGCTATCGCCGCCGCTCTCGAGCAGGATTCAACCCATCCGCTTGCCCGCGCGGTCATCGCTGCCGTAAAGGATAAGAGCGCCATTTTGCAGGCGACCGACATCGCCGAGATAGCGGGGCGGGGGATAACCGGTACGGTTGGAGACACCGCCGTCGCGGTTGGGAGTCTCTCTTTTGCCCTCAGTCTGGCAGAGCTCAGCTTGGCGGTCTGTAAACGCGCGGCCGCAATTGAGAACTCCGCTGCCACCGTTTTAGTGGTGCTTGCGAACAACATCCCCATCGGCCTTATAGGGGTCAAAGACGTTGTGCGCAAGGAGAGCCCCGCACTGCTCGGGCAACTCCAGAAAAACCAGACCCTGCACACGGTGATGCTTACCGGTGACAATACGGTTACCGCTCAGGCCATCGCCCGAGAGGCAGGCATTGAGGCTGTGCACGCCGAGTTGCTTCCCGATGAGAAGATGGAGCAGATTGAGAGGCTCAAAAGCGAATACGGGACGGTTGCCATGGTTGGCGATGGTATCAATGACGCGCCCGCCCTTGCCCTTGCCGATGTGGGTATCGCGATGGGTGCCGCCTCCAGCGACACGGCCATCCAGGTTGCCGATGTCGCGCTTATGGCAAACAACATCGAGGTCCTGCCCGCGTTTTTCAGACTCGCGCGTAAAGTTGTGAGCACTATTCACGTCAACATCGCCTTTGCGCTCAGCATCAAAGTGGTGGTCATGGTGCTTGCCATCATCGGTGTCGCCCAGATGTGGATGGCGATTTTTGCCGACGTCGGCGTCCTCATCCTCGTCCTGCTCTACAGCATGCGCCTCGGATTAACCCCCCGCCCAAAAAAGTGATTCTCTGTCCCACTGTCCCATTTCTCCCGTCTCCCATCTGTTCCGCTTGCTGCATTTTATTCACAATTCACCACACCGCACCACATCGCAGAACTGCCGCGCGATACCGGTACTTCAGGTATCACACGGCAGTCCATGACGGGTAACGTGTTGCAGGTTCGTGGTAGTGCTTTGCGCGGGTGCTGTCCGCTTCAGCGGTTGCGCTCAGCCTATGCCATGTACTGCGTCGGTGGCGTCGTTAAGGCTCAGTTTTCGTACGGTTGTTGCCGTCTTTTTCTGAGAAGCAGTACGACCGCAACGAGCAGAGCGAGCGCTATGGCTCCCAAACTTACGGAAAGCCAGTTTAGAAGCGGTGTTTGCTCTGAGTTCGCGAGAGGAACAGCGGCATCAGTCAATGCAGCAAGGGGGGAGGCGTCAGATGACGCGCTGTCCGAAGTTCCTGCTGCCGAGCCGTCATTTGCAAGCGAGCCCGAGCTGCTATCTGCTGTGGCATCGGAGTTGCCCGGTAGTGCCGCGAGGCTTGCGCTGCCCGTCAGAGTTTGGGAGCTACCGGCAGCCGCGTTGCGTAGTGCGGGGCTTTCGGTAGAAGCGCCTTGCGTGGTGGTGCCTCCTCCAGAGCTGGCGGAGGTATTGGGGATAGAACCGGTGGTCGTTGTCGCGCCTGCGCCTGTGCCCACACTCGAGTCACCTTCGGCAGATACTTCAACCAGTCCGGCATATGCCCCCTGCAACGCAGTGGTCGCCTCGTCGATTTCTTCCTGGGTGACTACCTGGCTGTTAATCTCCAAGACGCTCCGTGCGTTGCTCAGGGCTACTGAGAAGGGCTGGAACGAAGCCGGTGTGTACGAGGAAGGTGAGAGAGAAGAAAGCAGGTTGTAGAGGTCTTCAAGTTTAGACTTGTTGGCTATGACGCGTGCTTTTGCCAAGGCCGCATTGAGGGCAGAAGTCTGCGAATTGATACGAGATTGCGAGGCGTTCGCGTCATCATAGGCCGCCACGGCGGCGGGAAGCGCAGATTCGAGTTCAACGAGAGAGGCGGTGACGTAACGGTCTGAATCGGCAAGTATCTGGTTGGCACGGGTGATTGCGGAGGCCAAAGCCGCCTTGTTTGCCCTAAGGACCAGGCTTCCCGCAGCCTCAACCAGGTCATCGTAGGCTTCTGAGACGTCTCCGGTGAGCGCGTTGCCATCGGCAAGCACGGCCTCGGCAGCCTCGATGGCCGCAAGGAGTGCCGCAACGCTTTCGGGTGTGTACAGCGAGCCGTCCTGGGCATTGAGCACTGCGACGAGAGAGATGAGCGCCGTCTTATCGCCCACTTCGAGGAAGTATTCATTCAGGGCGGTAATGAGCTCATTCGTTGCATCCTGTATTTCGGTTTGAGTTGCGGTGCCGGTGGCCAAAAGGGCGGTGGTGGAATTCAGGATTGTCGTTACATAGGTGACCGATGCCGCGATGTATTTGCCCGTCGCAATCTCGTCTTGCGCGTAGGCCACAAGGTAGGTGAGATTGGAGATGTTAACGAGGTTGAGTTGCGCCGCATTGAGGGCGACCAGCGCCTCGGTTGCCTCGTCTTCACGATACTGCTCCGGCGAGGCTATGATGGCAGATACGAGCTGCTTTGCCTCGTCAAGTGATTGGTAACTCGCTTGCGTGTACTCACTCGCGTCGGCGTCATAGCTGCCGGATGCAAGGAGTGCGCGCAAGACATCGGCACAGATTGTGGCATTGTAGGAATCCTCCATGTCGGAGACGGCGGAGGCGAGCGCCCATGCCACGTCATAGACGGCTTCAACCGTTATGGGGTTGCCCTGCTCAAGCTCGTCGAGCACCGTCTGGGCATCGGCGAGCGTGGTTGCAAGAGTTGCCCGAGCCGCAGTTGTGTAACGGCCGAGCACCTCGTTGGTGTAGGTGGTATTCGTCTCATCCACAAGCGTCTCGAGGGCAGCGCGTATGCCGTCTACACTCGTACTTGCGTACTCGAAGGCTCCGATGTCAGGGGCAGAATCGCGCAGATAGCCGCGTTGGTCGGTAAGAGTTGCCGTTTGCGGGTCGGCGCCACCTATGGCCTGCGATGACGCGTTGGTGATGGCAAGTGTCAGGCCCGCGCCGCGTGTGGCACCCGAAACGCCGTTATTCGCCGGTGCGGCGGCGAGATAAAGCCCTGAGCGCGTCTTGCCGATGGCCGTGGTGTCATCCAGCGCCACGCTCGGGGTCGAGTCGGTCGCTGAGACAGGGTCAACGGTGCCAAGCAGGTTATGGCCGCCATCGGTGAGATTCTTAACGTCGCTGGGTCCACCCGGGTACACAACATTGCTTACGGTAGCACCGAGAACCTCATTGGCGACTACGATGGAATTCTTCAGTGTGATAAGAGATGCGCTGCTTGCCGCGATGGCACCACCATAGATACCGGCGGTATTGTTGACGATGGTACAGTTATTGATGGTGGCAGGTCCTCTGGACGATATGGCGCCGCCGTTCAGGCTGGCCGAATTGCCAAAGAAGGTGCTGTTGGTAATCGTCAACGTGTTGTTGGCGTTGTGCGAAAGGACCGCGCCGCCGCCGTTGGTCAGGCTCGTTGAGGCGGCCGCGGTGTTTGAATTCTCGATAAAGGCGCAGTTTTCGATGGCCAGTTTCCCCTGATAGACAGCGACGGCCCCGCCACCGTATCTGAGATTGCTGGATAGGTCTTTCAGGGTAAGATTTTTCACCGTGACATCGTTGAGGACGGCTCCGGCTCCCCTCGCCTGGGTGAATCTCAGTCCTGTGTTTGTGCCGGGGCCTGTGCCGCTCAAGGTGTGATTATTGCCTTCGATGGTGATTTGGCGGCCGGAATAGGTCGCCGAGCTCACCACGTCGATGTCGTTTTGCAGGCTGATGACGGTCGGTCCGCTCGCCTCCTTGATGGCCGTGTCAAGCTCCCCGCCCGTGCTTACGGTAACGACAGGTACGGTGGGAGCCGCTTGCGCGGCTTGCACCCCTCCCTGCAGTACAAGCGAGAAACTCAAGCACAGCGAGAGCGCAAGACAGAGAGCTACGCGCGATATGCTCAGTTTCCTTTTCTTCGATACGGATGTTTCCATGATGCTGGTGCTCCTTTCCAATCCTTGCCCCTCCGTGATTCTTCTGTACGGCACTGTCAGCGGAATACAGATGTCGCGCAGAAATATTAGGAAAGACTAACTTTTATCTTGAAGCGGAGCTCCCGTTTTATCAAAGAGATTCCCGCGCGCAACTTTACTCAGACTGCTTTACTCAGAGCGGGAACATTCAGGTTTAATGGATTTCCCCTTCAATGATAGTTAGCCTCCCCTTACCTTTTTAACACAGAGCCACCTACCCGTCAAGGAGTTTTGAGTTATTTGTTAGTTTTTTCTAAGTTTTAGTGTTTCCGTTTTCCGTTTCATTCGGACCCATAAAGGGGAAGGTATAGTTTAGTGGCTCTTCGTGTCTTCATTGCGTAAAATCTGGAATCTAATTCCAGATTTTCTGGTATTTATGCTATACTTTTTCCATCGAGAAAGGAACAGCATGTATGACGGTCAAAGTATGGATGAAGCGGCGGGTTTTGGGAAAACAATCCCTGCTCCTCTCGTGAGTGAGTGGGG
>JAISFJ010000119.1 GCA_031263665.1 Coriobacteriales bacterium | reverse complement strand
GGGATGAAAGCGAGAATGCTTCAGATGTGTATCAGGCGATTTCCCGTACACCACCTTTTGAGCTCCCTGTTTCTTTGCGCCCCCGAGGTTATGAAAAAAGACGTCATACCGAGACCTGGAAGGCTGTCAGTGATGATTCGTGCGCTGAGGTAGCCAGGGAGTTGTTGATAAAACTTCGTGATAGCGGCATGACTTTAGTCAAAGCGGATTACCTCGACTTGTTCGGGGAAGCCTGGGGCTGCACGCTTGAAGAGCGCGGCGAGGCGTCTATCACCATCACCTTGGTTCCCGAACAACCCTTCGGGCAGCGGAGCACTTCAAATCCACTTTGTATGACCCTGATACGGACCGCCGTACCAGAACAGGATTTTTTGGAAGAGGACGAGAGAAAGGAGTGAGAGGCATGTTAGATACATCAGGGCAGGCGACGGTTGAGTACCTCATCGTTGGGCTCATCATCATTGTTGTGGCTGCCTCGCTCGGCTTGCTCGCGCAGGCACTCGAGGACGGTCTGTTTGTCACACACGCTGTGCAGAGCGCTTCTCACGCGGTAACGGGCAATACGGCAGGGACGGTGGGCGATGTACTTCTTTATTGACGGTTTTACTGGCGACCTTACTGACGGTCATGGTCTTGGTCATCGTCTGCGAGAAATTTTGTGTTCGCGACGAGGGCAAGGCACGGTTGAAGCGGCTGTTCTTATCCCGATTCTGTTTTTGTTGATTTTGATGTTGTCCCAACCGATGATTTTGCTCTACAACCGTGTGGTCATGGAAAACGCTGCGAGCGAAGGCTGCCGCTTGCTTGCGACCAAGACGGTTCAGGGGTCGTATTCGGAAGATAAGTACGAAGGCTATATCAAGCGACGTCTTGCCGCAATTCCGCCCATTGACATCTTCCATGCGCATACGGGGTCTCGGTCGTGGGAAATCGAACAGGTGGGTGACGAAAACGCGGATTTTGTCTCCGTACGTATCGTTAACAAACTCAAGCCCCTGCCCTTGCTTGGATGGGGCGCCCAACTTGTGGGTCTGTGCGATGGGCAGGGATATCTGACGCAAGAGGTCGAGGCGAATGGGTGGACACAGCCAGAATGGCTGCGCGACCAGGACGCGGGCACGCCACAGGATTGGGTTGAGCAATGGGACTGAAAGAGACAGGTGTAGCATCGACACACATAAAAGCGGAAACTTTCGATGAGCGCCAGGGCCGTCGCGCGTTTTGGTTTGTCGCCCGAGACGGAGGTTTTACCAGCGTGGGTGTGGTGATTGCCCTGCTGTTGGTCATCGCCCTACTATTTAGCACCGCGCAGGTGTATTGGGTCAATTCGACAGCGGGCGACATACAGTTTGCCGCCGACGCGGGCGCGCTTGCCGCGGAAAATGTTGTTGGCGAATATTATGTTTTGGCACGCGTCGCCGATGCGGTTGTGCTGTCTTTGAGCCTCTTTGGGCTGTTGGTCTACGGCATCGCCATCGTGGTGAGTTGTATCCCCTACTGTCAGGCAGTGGGGGAGAAGTTGATGGAGCTCGGGCGTAAAGTGTTTAACGCGAGGGATGATTGCGCGCGTCAGGCAGGCACCGCCCTCGACAGTCTGCAAAAGGCCCTGCCCTTCCTTGCCGTGGCAAGTGCGGCGTCCACCATCAGTGCAAACGATTTTTCACCCGCAGGCACACCACAGTATCGGGGTCTTGCGATACTGGTGCCTCTCGAAGGAGAGACCACCTCATTTCCCGATGATGACGAGGCTCAGGCGGCGGGAGACGAGCTTGAGGAACAGAACAAAGAAACGAGTGAGGCAACCGATGAGGCGGCCGAGGCACGAGCCGATATGGATGAGGCCAAACGTGAGGGCTATGAGGCGGATTGTGGCGCCGACCCGAATTACTGCATGTATGAACGCGCCGGTCATCTCGCGGGGCTTGCCGGGACTCAGAATCCGTATTTTTCTTCGGTTGAGCTCTGGCAGTTTGACTATGCCTTTAATCGCGCGAAGAGCTACTATCAAAGGCGACTCGCGATTGAAGCGCCGGCCAACTCGACTCTCGAAGAGCAGGTTCGCTCGAATGTGCGCAAGATGTTTTTCTCCTACGCGGTAGAAGAAATGGGAAAAGGCTACGCGCATACTGATTCCGACGGCGTACTCGACGCTTATTTTCCGCTGCTTGCGCGCAACAACTCTGAGATACGGGAGACAAGGCTTTACACCGACTCGGCATTTCCGGTCGACTCCGAAGGATACATCCACGGGGTCGCCTCCTGTCCACAGATAAGCGGGGGGATTACGGGATACGGTTCCATAGCAGGGTTGGAGGACGGATGGTATGAGGCATGCCCCACGTGCGAATTGAGCATCAACACCATTGGACGGATTGCCAGCGCCTCCAGCTCCATTGACAATGGCTTTGAGTACCATTATCGCATTGTCGCCCAGGCCGCCGAACGCTATGAGAAAGCGTCTGAGGAATACCAGGAAAACACGCGCGCGGCCAAGGACAGCGCCAGTGATGCCCTGGATACTTTTGCCGAGGCGCTTTCTGCCCTCGACACTTCGAGGCTGTCCCCTCATCCCCCGGGGCGAAACGGCTGCGTCGCGCTTGCCATAGACACCTCCACGCACGAAATTCCCGGACTGTTCTCAAATTCTTTGGTAGGTGGAGATGGCAGCCTGCAACCGCGCATAGCACTTTCCGCCGCGGCCCTTGTCGATGATACTGCTCGAAGCGATGACAATATATTGGCCTCCTTTTTTGAAAAGGCCAAAGAAGATGTTGACGAGGGAAGCGCCTTGCGTGGGGCTTTTGGGGCCTTTGACAAGATACTCGACATCTGGGGTGGAGCCCTGTTTTATTACGACCAGGGAGTCGAATCGCTGATAGGAGGGGTCGGTGATTTTTTGCGAGCGATTCCGCTGGTGAACTCGACCCCGCTTGCTTCCTGGGCCGAAGGAGCCTTGCGCGAAGCGATAGAGGCGGTGGGGCTTCAAGGGGTCGATTTGGATATGCCCAAGCCCGCGCTGGTAAACAGTATCCACGTCCTGCGAAGCAGTGATTCGGCGGCCGGCGGCGGGCTCGCCTCAGCCAAAGAGGCGTATTCTGCTCTGCCTGGCTCAGGGAGTGGCACTTTGCAGGCGAGTACCATCGACGGCTTGCTTCTGGAGTTAAAAGAACGGGGCGCGCAGAGTCTGGAAAGCGAGATAACCATCTTCACTATTTCGTTCGGCGACATGCCGGGAATGCCGCAAATCCCTATCAAACTGGCGCTTCCCGCGGCGGTGGTCGAAAAAGGTAAAGGTCTGCTCGATGACGCGCTCTCATCGTTGCCGGCCAACATGGGAGGGGGTGGTGGAGGTGGCGTGTGGGAGTAGGGCGACTTGCCGTGCTGTTCTTCGCGATAAACGTGGGCAGATGGTCGTTGAACTTGCGGTTTGCATCCCCATCATCATGGCGGTATTGGGCATCAGCATCAACCTCATGGTCTTTTTGGGTGACTGTGCCCGTTTTGACCGATTGGCCGCCGAGGTGGTGCGAACCAGGGCCAGCTCAGCAACGGGGGCGGACTATGGGCTCGGCTCTTCACGCGATTCAGTTGAGCTTGGCTTAAAGGAGCAATTTGATGAAAGCGATTATGTGCGCCCGTCGGTAGCGGCTTATGCTGTGAGTCCTGATGGCTCGTTGGATTCAGGAGAGGACGGGGTCACATTCGCGCTCCTTGTGCACCAGGAAGTTTACGAGTGTACGCTTGAGTATCGCCCCTGGGGTTTTGGTAATTCGTTTTTCGGCATAGAGTTTTCGGGGATTACCCATACGCGCAGATTTACGATTGACCCCTTCAGGCCCGGAGTGCTCCTATGAAGGCGAAGGCGACGAGAACGACCGTGACTCCTGCGTCGTCGGCAGCGACGAGAGAAAAAGCGCTGGTCGTGAAGGCGAAGGCACGCCCTGTTCGGCGCCAGAAACGTTGTGGTATGTGGCGGCGACGCGCATTTTTCGCCTGTGCGGTGCTTGGTATTTTCGGCGCCTTTCTCGTAATTCTTGTTGTTCAGCAGAACGTGGAAGCGCGTGAAAAGACCACTCATGCCGTCGATTATCTGTTGGACGATGACAAAACGATGAGCATGTCCGAAGACCCCTTGGGGATAGCTTCGCGAAATTTAGAGCTGGTAGGAGTCTCAAATGATGGAATGGTTGTGGGCTACGCGGCTGAAAGTGACGTTGCTGAGACCATGATGGAGCTCGACAGGGCAATGCGTGAACGCGGTTGGTTGGCACTGGGGATGGACACACAGGGAAGCTCAAGCTACGTCTGGCAAGGAGAATCGGAGCAGGTATCAAAAGGCGGGGCGCGAACGCAAGGGGCATACGTGTTGTTTATCTGTAGCGCGCGGAGTACTGGTTCTTCGGTTGTGGCCGAACTTTTGTAGGTTTTGAAACGCGACAGGAGGTTGATTTTGTGCGATTTGAATTTGCCATAAGCATGGTGGCTCGTATGAAAGGGCTTTTGGATGCTTCAGTCTGCGACAGGGGTGAGATATTGGTTCTGATTGCCTGCAAGAGTATACATACCTTTGGCATGAAAGAATCCATTGATGTCGCCTTTATTGACAGGCACGGGCGCGTGCTTGAGGCCATACGCGGATTGCCGCCAAGACGTTTTCTCGCTTGTAAAAAAGCAGCCTGCACTCTTGAGCGCCGAAGTATGACACATGAACTCTGGTTTGAGCAGGGTGAAACGATAGGATTAGCGGTTTAACCAAAAGGAAGTGAGAATAATGAAAACCTGTCCCCATTGTCTGAGTACCACGTTTGATGATATGCCTCTCTGCTATGGTTGCCTGCGGCTCTTTGATGATGTCGCGGATTTTGCCATGGTGTCCATACCCTTAAGGGAAGGCGCGGACGATGAACTTCAACTTGAGGAACCGTCGGACGTGACCATGTCCCTTGCTAACAGGCCTTCTCCGATTCGGTTTCATGTCGCGGTGCCAGACCTGTTTGGCTATGACATCTATCTGGACAGAGTCGAAGGAGCCCAACTCACCGTAGGTTGCGCGCGAGACAACAACATCGTGCTTCCCCACCATGAGTCGAGGCGACACACTCTCCGATTGTATTATGAGCAGGGCCTCGTGTGGGCAGAAGACAAAGGCTCGACTCAACGCCCCCTTATCGAAGGCACCCCCCTGACAGGCACCCGCAGCCTAACCCACGGCACAACCCTCGAAATCGGCGAAGCAAAAATAGAACTCATTAAGAGCTAGGGAAATCGATTTATTACCTTACCGTTCTTTGCGACGGTTTGGTACAATGTGAGTGGCTCGCCTCGTGTTCATGGGAGACAATGTGACCGTCACAAAACATGCCTCAGACGCGGAACTGCAACGCCTGTATCGGGCTTTTGCTGAATC
>JAISFJ010000077.1 GCA_031263665.1 Coriobacteriales bacterium | reverse complement strand
TTCGTCCGCCTTGCACTGTGAAAAATGAGCTAAGCATCTAACGGCAATTTTAGACTTAACAGAGCACTAGTATCTCATAGAGTTATCTAAAATAGCAATAGACAAACACCACTATGCGGTTGATTTGTGCTTTTCCCATCGAGTAACCACAATATATGGTAGCCGTTTTTCCGCACCATCCTTCCACCCCAAAAAAATAGCCGGCAGGTAGAGCACAATAACTCGCCTCTCAAAAGGTGATTAGTCATCGTTTCCTTAGCTCTCGTTCGCGTTTTTTCAGGGCTTTGAATAGTTCGCGGCGCTCTTCACGAGAGATGCCGGGAGCAAGATTTGAAGACTCAAGTTCGCCCGGCGCTCCTAACGTCTTTTTGATGAGCGGCCTGGTGATAAGCGCCACTCCTCCAAAACGTTCGGCAACGAGTCCCATCCACTTCTCAAGTCGCGAGACCTCAGGGGGAAAGGGGAGAAAATACTTCCGGAAAGCCTCCGTAAACGCAAAGCATCCTTTGAGGTGAGGGCTTTGAAGCAGGTTTTCATGAAAGCTCAGTTTGTGTTCATGCAAGGTGAACAATGAGGGCAACTGTGTAGCGCGCTCAGCATCAAAGAGTTCGGCATCGTGCAGGATAAGGGCGACATCGCTCAGCGAGAAGGCGGCGAGGGTCTCCGCAATCTTGTCCGGTGCCCAGATGTCGCCTGGCTCGGCCAAAAAAATATGGTCTCCCTTGCACGAACGCAAGCCCGTTTCGTAGCCGGAGGCCTC
Organism: Coriobacteriales bacterium; assembly: GCA_031263665.1. Taxonomy (GTDB): domain Bacteria; phylum Actinomycetota; class Coriobacteriia; order Coriobacteriales; family UBA8131; genus JAITEK01. Next base: position 3,463 of record JAISFJ010000077.1, on the reverse strand, counting down.
ACTTCGGCCCTTGTTTATTAACACGCGTACAAAGGGAAGCTGCCGCGCTATCTCGTCGGCAACCTCGCGCGTCATGTCGCTGGGCGCGTCGGCTGGCGGCGGACCAACCACTATGAACATCTCGTCGCCCTCTTTGAGCTGGGGGCGCGCAGAGGCCACCAGACCGAGCAAACCCTCGGCCCCCTTTTGGGCAACCACAACGACCGAGACCTTCTTTCGCCTGCCCACTTCCACATTTTGACTCACTTTTTACTCACGCTCCTTTGACTCACGCTCCTATTCTGTGAATGAATAATCCACTGCGCGGCTTGGGTTCAAACCAGGTAGATTTGGGTGGCATAAGTCGCCCCGCGTCGGCCACCGCAAACAATTCATCCAACGAACACGGAAACAGCGCAAACGCGACGCCGCCTCCGTCAGCGCGGCGCTCAAGTTCCTCAAGCCCCCGCACGCCACCCACGTAGGCTATCCGCTTGCTCGACCGAGGGTCATTGATGCCAAGAACGGGCGCGAGCAGATAATCGTGGAGAAGCGAGACGTCAAGCGCGTCAACGGGGTCGCTCAAGCGGAGCCCCTCATGTATGTTCAGCCGATACCACGCGCCGTTGAGATACATCGAAAACTCACCTCGCTTTTGCGGTTTTAAGGGTTCGGTTCCTCTTTTTTTCACATCAAAATTCTCGGAGATGCGCGCAATCAACTCTTCATTCGTAAACCCGAAGGTATCAAAAACCACCCGATTATAATCGAGAATATCGAGCTGGTCGGCGGGAAAGGCAACAACAAGAAAATGGTCAGCCGGCCCCGTCACCAGGTGGTCAGTCGGCCCCGCCGCCAGGTGGTCGGTCGGCCCCGTCGCCAGGTGGTCGGTCGGCCCCGTCGCGCCCCGCTCCTTACGCCTTTGTGCTCCAACGCGTACCGCGGCGGCCGCGCGATGATGACCATCCGCGATATAAAGCGCGTCGAGTGCGTCAAAGCTCTCGCGGACAGCGGATATCAGCCGAGAATCCCCCATCCGCCAGACCGAGTGTCGCACACCATCCGGAGCCATAAAGTCATAAAGAGGCTCGTCGGTCGCGACCAGGCGCGTCACCGCCTCATCGATAGTCTTTTGCGGGCGATAGGTCACCAAAACGGGGCCGGTCTGCGCTTCGAGCGCCGTGATATGCCGCACGCGGTCCTCGAGCTTAAAGGCACGCGTGTTTTCATGGCACTTGAGCACGCCTGTCTCATAGTCGTCAACAGCGATAGTGGCCACGATGCCGGTTTGTGCGTGGCCACCTTTCGTCAGCCGATAAAGAAAGTAACAGGACTCGTCTTCACAAAGATATACACCGGAGTTCATGTCGGCGCGCAAAAGCTCTGCCGCTCGGGCGTAAACTCGCTCGTCGTACTCGTCCACCTCATCGGAAAAAAGCGCGGCGGTTTTATCAATACGGAGAAAAGAACGAGGGTGTGCTTCTATCTCAAGCGCCGCCTCGTGTCGGCTGAACACGTCGTAGGGCAAAGCCGCCACCTCAGACGCCAGACCAGGCGCGGGGCGACAACAGATAAACGGTCTTATATCGGCCAAGAAGAACTCCTGTCGTTAGGGAACTGCGTGAGACCGAGAAAACGAGATGGGCATCCCACACATAAGAACAACCCCATTATACCCATAATCTTTCGGACTCATGCTCAACACACACCACAGAACCACGTGTTGTACGTTCTGAGAAGTGCGCTTATTCCATGAATCTGAAATGCGAAAATAGCCATAGGGTCGGCAGTTTAGTACAATGACAGGTCTAAAAGAGAGGGGATTTTATTGGTAAAGGTACGAAACCGTTTGGAGAAGTTGCCTTTGTCCTTTCGCTTTTTTGTGTTTGAGGGCAATGGTAGCAGCGGAGATGCTTGATGGCTTACTCGAAAGAGAAACTTAAAAAAGATGGCTTCATCTTGTCGATGCTCGTCTCGCGCGACTTTAAGTTGAAGTACCGACGCAGTATTCTTGGCATTTTGTGGAGCGTTCTCAATCCCCTGCTCATGATGATGGTCCTCGCGGCGGTATTTTCCTTCGTGTTCCGCTTTGACATAGAGAACTTCGCGCTTTACCTCATCTTGGGGCAATCCATTTTCAACCTCATGTCATCGTCGACTTCTTCAGGCGTGACCTCTATCATCAACGCGGCACCTCTCATCAAAAAAATACGCGTGAACAAGTTGGTCTTTCCCCTTGAGGCCGTCTTATTCGAGCTGCTCAACTTTGCGCTTTCCCTCATCGCCGTCCTTATCGTGATGATTTTTTATCGCATCGCACCGACCTTGAATCTGGTTTTTCTCCCGCTGCTCTTGATATACGTACTCATCTTCTGCGTTGGTCTTTCCTTGCTGCTTTCGGCCTTGGCGGTCTTTTTTCGTGACGTCATCTACCTTTGGAGTGTTGTCCTCATCGCGTGGACGTACGCGACCCCCTTGTTTTATCCCATTGAGCTTTTGTCGCCTTTGATGCAGCGGGTGATGGAGTTTAACCCCATGTATCACTACGTTACGTATTTTCGCGAGATTGCGCTGTGGGGCATAACGCCGGGGCTTACCGAGAACTTGATTTGCCTCGGGATGGCTTTGGTCGTTTTGGGTGTGGGTTTTCTCGTTTTTAGGAGAACCGAGAGAAAGTTTATCCTCTATGTATAAAACGACGTACAGGAAAGGCTCGCGCCTCAGATGACAGCACGGCTGGACAAAACGGACGCTTCGCAACAGGGCAACGTTATCGTAGTCGATGACGTGAGCATGGTGTTCAATATCGCAAACGAGCAGCTTAACAGCCTCAAAGAGTATTTCATCAAGCTCGTGCGTCGGGAGCTTTTCTTCAAGGAGTTCCGCGCGCTTGATAACATCTCATTTGAAGTGGCCAAAGGAGACGTGATGGGAATCGTCGGCACCAACGGCTCCGGCAAATCGACACTGCTCAAAATCATCGCCGGCGTGCTCGAACCGACAACCGGCCATTGCGAAACCATAGGAAATATCGCCCCTCTCATCGAGTTGGGCGCCGGCTTTGACTTTGAGCTCACCGCCCGCGAAAACATCTATCTCAACGGAGCCTTGCTGGGCTACAGCAAAGAGTTCATCGCGGAACACTTTGATGAGATTGTGAACTTTGCGGAGATGCAGGAATTCCTCGACCTCCCCATGAAAAACTATTCTTCCGGCATGGTGGCACGCATCGCTTTTGCCATAGCGACCATCATTGTTCCCGACCTGCTTATCGTCGATGAAACTCTTTCTGTAGGCGATATGTTTTTCCAGGAAAAATGCGAAGAACGAATCAAGACGCTGATTGAGGACCAGAACACCACCGTTCTTTTTGTCTCACACGATATAGCCCAGGTCGAGCGCATCTGCAAAAAGACCCTCTGGATTGAACACGGAATCGAAATGATGCTTGGCACCACCAACGAGGTGTGCGAAGCCTACCGCA
>JAISFJ010000074.1 GCA_031263665.1 Coriobacteriales bacterium | reverse complement strand
CCTTTGCCAACGGAGCGCAATCTGTACTGCGTTATTCGTTCGCCGCACAAGGACAAAGACAGCCGTGAGCAGTTTGAAATGCGCACGCATAAACGGCTGATTGACATTTTAGAACCCACTCCCAATACGGTCGATTCACTGATGCGTCTCGACCTTCCCGCGGGCGTGGATATTGAGATTAAGCTGTAGGCAGGCGTGCAGACGTCGTGGAGAAAGGGAAGCAAAGTGTGTGATACGATTCTTGGCCGCAAGCTGGGAATGACCCAGGTGTGGTCCGACGACGACCGACTGGTTCCCGTGACGGTCATTCAGGCGGGCCCGTGTGTTGTGACGCAGGTTAAGACCACCGACAAGGAAGGCTACGAGGCCATCCAAATCGGCTTTGACCCCATTGTGAAGAAGAACAAAATCAACAAGCCTACCGAGGGACACTTTAAGAAAAGTGAGACCGCACCCACCAAGGTAGTGCGTGAGGTGCGTGTTGCAAGCGGTGCCGACTATGCACTCGGCCAGGAGATTACCGTTGAGCGTTTTGCAGAGACGGGCAAGGTTGATGTGAGTGGCATCTCTAAGGGCAAGGGTTTTGCCGGTGTCATCAAGCGCCACAATTTCAGTGGCGGTCCGGGCGGCCATGGCGCGCATTTTCATCGTGCTCCCGGCTCCGTAGGCCAGTGCGCGACCCCCTCGCGCGTGTTCAAGGGTCTGCGCCTGCCCGGCCATATGGGTGTTGACAAAGTGACCGTTAAAAATCTTGAGGTCGTTAAGGTCGATAGCACCCAACACCTCCTGTTGGTCAAAGGTGCCGTCCCAGGCGGCAAGGGCGCTTTGGTCAGCGTCCGCTGTACGTGAAAGTAAAAAGGCAAGGAGTGCTTCATGGCATCTAAATCGATTGAGATAAAAAACATCAGCGGGGAGAAGGTCTCGACGGCCAAGCTGGACGAAGCCGTTTTTGGCGTTGTTCCCAACATCCATGTGCTCCACGAGGTTTGTCGCTTTCAGATGGCGGCACGTCGCGCGGGCACGCACGAGACCAAGACCCGAGGTAAGGTCTCCGGAGGCGGCAAGAAACCTTTCCGCCAAAAAGGAACCGGCCGTGCGCGCCAGGGAACCATTCGCGCGCCGCATTATAAGGGCGGAGGCGTGGTCTTTGGACCGCATCCCCGCAGCTACGTTTTTAAGGTTAACGGTAAAGAGGTCAAACTCGCCTTGCGTTCAGCGCTTTCCGCCAAAAGTGCCGAGGGCGCGCTGCATGTGGTCGAGGACTTTGGTTTTGAGAAGCCCTCCACCAAGGAGGCGAACAAGGTTTTGGACGCGCTTAAAATCGATGGTCGTGTCACGCTCGTGTTAACCGACGCGGAGGCAAACGCCTTTCTCTCGTTTCGAAATATTCCCCGCGTGCGCACACTCGATGTGTGTGACCTCAACACCTATGACCTTATCGACAACAAGGCGCTGGTACTTACCAAAGCGGCGCTCAAACGTATCGAGGAGGTTTTGCAATCATGAAAGACCCCCGTCAGGTCATTTTGCGCCCCATTATCACCGAGCGCAGCTTTGACCTCATCACTGATAATCGTTACACCTTCGAGGTCGCCAAGCAGGCGAACAAGATTGAAATCGGCCGGGCCGTCGAGAGCATATTCGATGTGAAGGTACTGAAGGTCAACACCCTCAGGGTAAGCGGGAAACCCAAGCGTGTACGTTACGCAAAGGGCTATTCTCGTTCATGGAAAAAGGCCATCGTCACCCTTGCCGAGGGCGACACGATTGAGGCTTTTGGCGTGTAGTTTTCGGCGCGCAGTTTTGACGTGTAGGAAAGAGACAGAGGAAACAGGGACATGGGTATCAAGCAATATAAACCGACTTCACCGGGACGCCGCTTTCAGTCGGTCTCCGATTTTGAGGAGATTACGCGGACAAAACCGGAGAAGTCGCTGACAGGGCCGCTGCCCCATAAGGCCGGCCGCAACAACAACGGACGCATCACCACCCGTCATCAGGGCGGCGGACACAAGCGCCGTTATCGTGTCATCGACTTCAAGCGCAAAAAGGACGGTGTCCCCGCAAAGGTCGCGACCATCGAATACGACCCCAATCGCTCCGCCCGCATCGCGCTACTCCATTACGCGGATGGCGCCAAGAGCTATATCCTGCAGCCTAAGGGGCTCAAGGTCGGCGACACGGTGACGAGTGGTTCAAAATCGGACATCAAACCCGGCTGCGCTTTGGCCTTAAAAGACATTCCGGTTGGCACCACCATTCATGCCGTGGAGTTGCAACCCGGCAAAGGCGCCGCTCTCGCCCGCAGCGCCGGCACCTCCATCCAGCTCATGGGTAAGGAGGGCAACTACGCCATCTTACGTATGCCGTCAAGCGAGATGAGGCGCGTGCTCATCACCTGCCGCGCCACCATCGGTGAGGTGGGAAACGCCGCCCACAGCAACAACAAAATCGGCAAGGCGGGGCGCAAGCGGTGGCTCGGCGTTCGGCCAACCGTTCGCGGAACCGTTATGAATCCCGTCGACCATCCGCACGGTGGCGGCGAGGGCAAAAACAAGAGCGCTGGGCGCCATCCGGTGACTCCGTGGGGCGTTCCGACCAAGGGTCATCGTACCCGCAATAAGAAGAAGGCCTCAAGCAGGCTCATCATCAGAAGGCGTAAGAAGTAAAAGAACGGGAGATAAACGTGAGTAGGAGTCTGAAAAAAGGTCCATTCGTCGAGCCGCGTCTGCTCGGGCGTATCAACGTCATGAACGAGACGGGCGAAAAAACCGTCGTAAAGACCTGGTCGCGCGCCTCCACCGTCTTTCCGGAGATGGTCGGCCATACCATAGCGGTTCACGACGGTCGCAAGCACGTGCCAGTGTATATCACCGAATCGATGGTTGGCCACAAGTTGGGCGAGTTTGCTGCCACGCGAACCTTCCGTGGACACGCGGGTGACAAGAAAGGCAAGAAGTAATGGAAGCAAGAGCACAAGCCCGCTACGTGCGGGTCTCTCCCCGTAAGGCGCGGCAAGTCATCGACCTCATTCGAGGTGAGGGTGTGGTGCGCGCCCGCGAGATACTGCAATTTAGTACGCGTAACGTCTCGGAGGTCGTCGAAAAATGCCTCAACAGTGCGGTGGCGAACGCCGAGCATGACGGGGTTAAACCCGAGAATCTTTTTGTAAAGACCACGTATGCGGATGAGGGGCCGACCCTCAAGCGTTTTCGTCCTCGCGCCAAAGGTTCCGCATCGAGAATACGCAAGCGCACCTGTCACGTCACCATAATCGTCGCGACACGAGAGGAGGCGTGACGCATGGGCCAGAAAGTATATCCCACCGGGTTTCGCTTAGGAATTACCGAGGAATGGCGGAGTCGCTGGTATGCCAACAAAGAATACGCCGCCACGCTCGAAAACGACCTCGCGCTGCGCAAATACCTCGATGGCCGCCTTGCCCGAGCAGCCGTCTCCAAGGTCGAAATCGAACGCGCCGGCGACCGTATCAGAGTCGTCATCACCACTGCCCGCCCCGGCATTGTCATCGGTAAGAAGGGGGCAGAAATCGATGAGCTGCGCAAGGAGCTTGAGAAAATCGCCAAGGGTCGCGTAAACGTTGAAGTTATCGAAATCAAGCGCCCCGAGCTCGACGCGGTGCTCGTTGCCCAGTCCGTTGCCGAGCAGCTTGAGGGCCGTGTCGCCTTCCGCCGCGCGATGCGCAAGGCGATTCAAAACGCTCGCAAAAGCGGCGCTAAAGGTATCCGTATCCAATGCGCCGGCCGTCTTGGCGGTGCCGAGATGAGCAGGCGCGAATGGTATCGCGAAGGTCGTGTGCCCCTGCATACGCTTCGTGCCAAAATCGACTATGGCTTCGCCACGGCTGCCACCACCATGGGCTCTATCGGCGTGAAGGTCTGGGTCTATCACGGAGAAAAGCTCCCCGGCCAGCCCACGCCGACTCCCGCACTCGAAGGTTCGTCCCGCCCGCAGCGCCCGAGGCGTGAGCGCGGCGAAGGGAGGAAGTAACCATGCTTATCCCCAAACGCGTCAAACACCGCAAGGTGCAGCGCGGCTCGATGAAGGGCAAGGCGAAGGGCGGCACAGCGCTGAACTTCGGCAGCTACGGAATCAAGGCCCTCGAGCCCCATTGGATAACCAATCGGCAGATAGAGGCTGCTCGTGTTGCGATGACTCGTCATATGAAACGTGGCGGTCGGGTGTGGATTACCGTTTTTCCCGATAAGCCCATCACCAAAAAACCTGCTGAGACCCGCATGGGTTCTGGTAAAGGTAATCCCGAGGAATGGGTGGCCGTTGTCAAGCCCGGGCGCATCATGTTTGAGATAGCCGATGTCGAGCATGAAGTTGCCGTTGAGGCTTTGCGCCTTGCCATTCAAAAACTTCCCATCAAATGCAAGATTGTCTCTCGAGAAGTCGAGGGAGGAGAGTCATGAAAGCCCAGGAAATACGCGAGTTAAGTAACGATGATTTGACTCAGAAACTAAAAGAGGGGCGCGCCGAACTGTTCAATCTGCGTTTTCAGATGGCTACAAGCCAGTTGGACAACACGGGCCGCATCAAGGTAGTCAAAAAGGACATTGCGCGTGTCCTGACAGAAATTCGCGCGCGTCAAAACAATGTCGTCATAGACGTCGCGAGCTGAGAGGATGAGTTGGACAGATGACCGAAAAGCGTAATCAGCGAAAGGTGCGTCAGGGTGTGGTGATTTCTGCCGGAGCCGACAAAACCTGCGTGGTCGAAATCAAGGAGCGCAAGCCGCATCCCATCTACGGGAAGATGATGACCCGCACCAAGAAGTTTCACGCTCACGACGAGGCAAATAGCGCCGGCGTGGGCGATACGGTGACGATTATGGAGACGCGCCCTCAGTCCAAGCTCAAGCGATGGCGGCTTCTCGACATCGTCGAGAAGGCGGAGTAGGCAACGTAGGGAAGGAAGGCCAAGACAATGATTCAGGCAGAAAGTATGCTACAAGTCGCCGATAATTCCGGTGCGCGCAAGGTTCAGTGCATCAAGGTTCTCGGGGGTTCGCGTCGTCGCTACGCCGGGCTCGGCGATGTGGTTGTCTGCGCTGTTAAGGAGGCGACTCCCAACGGGAATGTGAAGAAGGGCGAGGTCGTCCGCTGCGTTATCGTTCGGGTAAAAAAAGAGGTGCGTCGCAAGGACGGCAGCTATATCAAGTTCGACCAGAACGCGGCGGTTGTCATCGACAGCGGTGGTGCCCCTCGAGGGACTCGTATTTTTGGACCGGTAGCTCGTGAACTGCGCGACAAGCGGTACATGAAAATTGTCTCACTGGCTCCTGAGACTTTGTGAATGAGTGATGAGTAAAAAGAAGGCCTGTCGGAGGCATCCGAATGTGCCGAAAGGAAGTTTGTAATGGTAAAGATGAGGATACATAAGGGCGATACCGTCAAAGTGATGAGCGGTAAGGACAAAGGCGTCACCAGCGTGGTCATGCGCGCCGTGCCCGAGTCACGAAAAATCGTCGTGGAAAAGGTCGGTGTCGTCAAAAAGGCGCAGCGTCCCACGCGTGACAACCCCTCCGGCGGCATTATGAGTATCGAAAAGCCCATCCATGTCTCGACCGTCATGCTGGTTTGCCCCAAATGCAGCGAGCCAACTCGTGTGGGCATCAAAGTTGCGGACGGCAAGAAGGTACGTGTGTGCAAGAAGTGCGGCAAGGATATCGATTAACACGGGAGTCTTACGAAAGGAAGTATCGTGACAGCGAGACTCAAAGAAAAGTACAAGACAGAGATTGTCCCAGCGCTCGGAAAACAACTGGGGCTCAAAAACGTCAATCAGATTCCGAAACTTGAGAAGATTGTCGTCAATATGGGCGTAGGCGCCGCGGTCGCGGACAGCAAACAGCTCGACGCGGCAGTCGGTGACCTGCGCGCCATTACCGGCCAGCAGCCCAGGATATGCCGCGCCAAGAAGTCCATCGCGAGTTTTAAGCTGCGTACCGGGATGCCTATCGGGGCAAAGGTGACCCTGCGCGGCGAGCGTATGTGGGAGTTTTTGGACCGTCTGCTTTCGACGGCAATTCCGCGTGTGCGTGACTTTCGCGGCATCTCTCTTACGAGTTTTGACGGCAGAGGCAATTATTCACTCGGCGTGACCGAGCAGTTGATTTTCACCGAAATCGACTACGACAAGGTAGACCATGTCCGAGGTATGGACATAACGCTGGTGACCACGGCAAAAAACGACGAAGCCGCTCGCGCGTTGTTTGACGCGCTGGGCTTTCCCTTTAAGAGAGGATAGTGAAGCGTAGTGAATAGATTGGAGAATCTGTGGCTAAGAAGTCGATGATAGCCAAAGCGAAGCGAGACGCGAAGTTCTCGACCCGGCAGCACAACCGCTGCACTCGTTGCGGCAGGCCTCGAGCGTACTATCGTCAGTTTGGCCTGTGTCGGGTCTGTCTGAGAGAACTTGCGAGCAGAGGCGAACTGCCCGGAATCCGCAAAGCAAGCTGGTAGAGGCGCGCACATCCGGGAAGGTCCGATTTTGAAAGGCGCCGCCATTATGGGTGGTGGTGAACCGGCGAAAAGGACTCATCTAAAGGAACCATAGGAGGTTATCATGTCAATGACAGATCCCATAGCGGACATGCTTACGCGGGTACGCAACGCGAACTCCGCTGGCAAGGACTCGGTGTTGATTCCCACGAGTAAAAAGCTCGTCGAAATCGCCCGTATCTTAAAAGAAGAAGGCTTTATCATCGATTACGAAGTGGCGGATGCCGCACCGGTCGGTGAGCTTATTATTACGCTCAAGTATGGTCCCAAGAAGCAAAAGACCATACGCGGGCTCAAACGTATCTCAAAACCGGGGCTGCGCGTCTATGCCGGCAAAGACGACCTCCCGCGCGTGCTCGGTGGTTTGGGATGCGCTGTCATATCCACGTCGAGCGGCATGATGACCGACCTCGACGCCCGTAAGGCGGGCATCGGTGGCGAGGTCTTGGCCTACGTCTGGTAGAGGGAGGAAGTGACGAATTATGTCCCGTATCGGAAAACAACCCATTGAGGTACCGGCTGGTGTCGAGGTGACGATTGATGGCCAAAACGTCGAGGTCTCAGGCCCCAAGGGCAAGCTCGCCCAGAACCTTTCGGAATACGTCACCGTAAGACAGGAGCAAAACCAGGTTATCGTCGAGCGGATTGACGACACACGGCAGGCCCGCTCGTTTCACGGGCTTTCACGCTCGCTCGTTAACAATATGGTCATCGGTGTGAGCGAGGGCTTTTCAAAGAGCCTCGAAATCGTTGGCGTTGGCTATCGAGCCGCGCTCAAAGGCTCAGACCTTGAGCTGCAACTCGGCTATTCACATCCCGTGCTCGTGAAGGCGGCCGACGGTATCACGTTTGAAGTGCCGCAGCCCACACGCATTAAAGTTATTGGCATCGACCGGCAAAAGGTTGGTCAGGTCGCGGCCGATATTCGCAAATGGCGCAAGCCAGAGCCCTACAAGGGCAAGGGCATCCGCTACGAAGGCGAGTATGTAAGAAGGAAGCTCGGCAAGGCTGCCGGCACCGCGTAGGACCCCAATCGCCCGTCGTCCCCTCAGCTTCTGTACGTGAGGTGCGGCGCGGGCGAAAAGACAGGAACAGGGAGTTTGAGAAGATGGATAAACACAAGGTGAAAGCAGCGGCACTCAACCGACGTCAGCGGCGTGTGCGTGGCAAAATCAACGGTACGGCCGAGATTCCCCGGCTACGCGTGACGCGCTCCAACGCCCATATCTATGCTCAGGTTATTGACGATGTGACGCGTAAAACCATCGCGGCGGCCTCATCGCTTGACCCCGAGTTTAAGAAGCAAGACAAAAACGGCGCGACCGTCGAAGGGGCCCAGGTCGTCGGAGAACTCATCGGCCAGCGCGTTTTAGACGCGAAGGTCAAGACCGTGGTATTTGACCGTGGCGGCTATATTTACCACGGCAGAATAAAGGCCCTGGCGGATGGTGCTCGCAGCGCCGGGCTCGAATTTTAGGAAGGTTGGTCGATAGATGGCTAAAACAAAAGCACCCGCGAAAGCACCCGTATCCGAACTTCAGGAGAAGGTTGTTTCCATCAATCGCGTATCCAAGGTCGTTAAGGGCGGTCGACGCTTTGCGTTGACGGCGCTGGTGGTCGTGGGCGATAGCGCGGGAAGGGTCGGGGTTGGCATGGGAAAAAGCGCCGAGGTTCCCATCGCCATCAAAAAAGGTGTTGAGGACGCCAAGAAAAACCTCTTCACCGTACCCTTGACCGAAGAAGGCACGCTGCCCCACGAGATACTGGGGACCTATGGCGCGGGTAAGGTGCTTCTCAAACCCGCGACTCCCGGTACAGGGGTTATCGCCGGCGGTCCGGTGAGGGCGCT
>JAISFJ010000070.1 GCA_031263665.1 Coriobacteriales bacterium | reverse complement strand
CAAGTCCCCTCTCTCAGAGGGGACTTGGCACCCTGCGAGGTAACCCGACACCACCCTCCGCCACCCTGTCGGCTTCTGTGGCTCCTGTGCGGCAATAATGAGTTGACAGATGGTGGGGGGTGAGGTATTCTGGGTTCCTGAAATATATAAAACTTATAAGTTTACTAATGAAAGAAAGGTACGTAAAACTTCGAGACGGAAAGCCTTTACCATGAAGAACCAGTCGCCAGTACCACCAGCACCAGTACTATCAACAGTAGCACCATCAGCAACGGTAGCGCCGCCAGCGTCAACGTTAGCATCGATGCCAACGCTCGTATCAACAGCAGCGGTAGCACCAACAAACCCAGCAGTACAGCCAGCACCAGCACCACCACCAACGGTAATACCAGCACCAGCAGTGCCAACAAAACCACCAGCAATGGTAGCGTTATTAAAAGCAGTGTCGGCAGCGGTAATGATGATGCCGATGTGTACGGTCGTACCGATGCCTATGGGCATGGGTAAGCCCGTCTGTATCAGCTGACCTGCGTTTTCTCACATTATCTCAAAACCAAACGCAGACGGGAGGGCTCAACCTCTCTTTGCTCATACGACGGGCAGCACTTTGGCTTTCCTTTCGGTTGGCGGGCTTCAAAGCATCTTCGGCAAAGCATCGTTTCCCTGGAAAATCCGCGTCAATACAGGAAAGCCACCCTCGGTGTGTTGGGCACGCTTTGATGCTTGGGCACCGCACAACATCCCTTATTAAAACGATGGTAGAAACTCATAAGGTATCAGGAGGAAGATTATGGCAACCGCAACCTTGGAACTAACCGACAGGTCGGCGCGCACTCAACCGGCCGAGCGCATCGTCATTGAGGGCGTGAGCAAGTTGTTTAATGCTCGCCAGAGCAAAGGGAGGCGTACGGCGGCGGCTCAGGCTTTTGTAGCGATTGAGGATTTTAGCCTGAACGTGCGCGAGGGTGAATTTCTCAGCGTTGTTGGTCCCAGTGGCTGCGGAAAATCGACGCTGCTCGACCTTCTCGCCGGTCTTGAATCGCCCAGTGGCGGCACCATCTATCTCGATGGCAACCCTCTTGTCGGCCCCGACCAGCGCGTCGGTATCGTGCTGCAGGGTTACGCGCTGTTCCCGTGGCGGACGGTGCGCAAAAACATTGAGTTTGGCCTTGAGATAAAAGAGGTCGAGAAAAAGGAGCGCCAGCGCATAAGTCAGCATTACGTAGAGCTGGTGGGGCTCGGCGGCTTTGAAGAGCGTTACCCACACGAGCTTTCCGGCGGTATGCGACAACGCGTCGCCATCGCGCGTGCCTTAGCCTACGACCCCGAGGTTCTTTTGATGGACGAGCCGTTTGCCGCTGTTGACGCGCAGACGAGGGAGACTTTGCAAGAAGAGTTGTTGGGCATTTGGGAGAGAACCAGAAAGACAGTCGTTTTCATCACTCACAGCATAGACGAGGCGATTTTTCTCTCAGACCGTATCGCGGTCATGTCCTCATGCCCGGGTTCACTCAAACGTTTGCTCGAGGTTAATCTTTCGCGTCCGCGTAAGGGTGACCGTGCGTCGGCGCGGTTCAGTCAGTTGCGACACGAGATATGGGAGCTTATTCAGCAGGATAACCAGGGGCAAAGAAAATTCGAGGAGCGTCTCGTTATCAAAGAGGCTGAGGAGTTTCTTCAGGAAAGGACGAAAGACCATGAGTATAGTTGATGTACGGACACCGGAAGTTCCTGTGCGTGAGGTTCGCTTAAACTCGATAACGGGCTTTTTCGGCAGCGCGAAGGAGTTGGTGGGTTGCTCGCACGCACGCAAAGTCCGTGAACAAACGCGCAGTTTTACCCAGGGCATGATGTGCTCATCAACGGCGGCGTTTTGCCAGTTGTCGATGATTATGGACGCCGCGGTGATAAATCATGCGCCCGTTGGCTGCGCGGGAGATTTTCCGCAGTTTCATATAACCTACCGCATCGGGCAGATGGAGCGAGAACTGCCGCCCTTACTCGGGCATTACTACAATTCCAACATCACCGAAAGCGACACGGTATTTGGTGCGGCCGAAAAACTGGCGCAGGTAATACGTGAGGCCTATCATCGCGCGCGGCCCAAGGCAATTTTCGTCACCACTTCATGCGCGTCCGGCATTATCGGCGATGACATCGAAGGTACGGTCAGAGACGCCGAAAAGGAATTGGGCATCCCCGTCATCGCGTGTATCTGCGAAGGGTTTCGCTCAAAGATATGGACCAGCGGCTTTGACTCGGCCTATCATTCGGTGGTTCGTGGCCTGGTTAAGCCTCCACGGGTAAAGACTAAGAAGGTCAATATCATCAACTTTTGGGGCTCGCACATCTTTGAGGAATTGTTGGGACGTCTGGGGTACGAAGCCAACTATATTCTGCCTTTTTCGACGGTTGAACAGCTCAAACGGGTTTCGGAGGCCGCTGCCACCATCCAGATATGCCCCACACTCGGCAGTTATTTTGGTGCCGCGCTCGAGCAGATTTACGGGGTCCCCGAAATAAAGGCGCCTCCTGCCTACGGCCTGGCGGGTACCGACCGCTGGCTACGCGAATTGGGAGAGGTGCTTGGGGTCCGCGATGAGGTGGAGCGGCTTATCGCAGAAGAGCACGCGCGTATAGAGCCAGAGCTTGCGAAGTATCGCAAAAAGTTTGAGGGCAAGACCGCCTATCTCACCGCGGGCGCAGCACATGGTCACGCTATCATTGCGCTGTTGCGTGAACTGGGCTTTTACGTTAAGGGAGCGGCCATATTTCATCACGACCCCCTGTATGACAACGAGGACCCAGCTTCCGACGCGCTCGCTCAAAACGTGCGGCTCTACGGAGACATCACCAACTACAGCGTCTGCAACAAACAGGCTTACGAGATAGTTAATCTGCTCACGCGGCATCGACCCGACATCCTGGTTGCCCGCCACGGCGGCATGGCGCATTGGGGCGCAAAGCTCGGGATACCCTCTTTTCTTGTGGATGATGAGCAGTTCGGCTTTGGGTATCAGGGCATTCTCAACTACGGTGACCGCATCGAGGACACGCTCAATAATCGCGAGTACCTTGCCAACTTCGCGGCCAAGAGCGTAAGCCCCTATACGGATTGGTGGCTGGGGCAGGAAGCGTACTGCTTTTTGGGAGGTGGTACACGTGTCGAGGCTTACTGAGGCCGCGCCGTCTGAGGCTACGCTGCCTGAGACCGCGCCGCTTGGGGCCACGTTGCCCGAGGCAAGCACGCTCGAGCTCACGCCCACGCTGCCCGCCCCCGCCCACGCATCGCCCGCACCCGCACCCGCTTTACCGCACCTGCAAACCTTGCTTGATGAACAGGAGTCCCCGCTTATCGAGTGGCCGCGGTACTCCTGCGCGCTCGGCGCCCAGCAAACGGTGGTGGCCATACGGCGCGCGGCTCCCATCCTCCACTCGGGCCCGGGCTGCTCCACCAAAGTTCAGGCCCTTATCGGGCAGGGGGAGGGCTATGCGGGCGGGAGTACCATACCGTGCACCAACTCCGGTGAAACCGAGGTCATCTACGGGGGCGAAAGTCGTTTGCGTGAGGTCATCGACGGCTCTTTTAAGGTCATCGACGCAGACCTCTACGTGGTGCTCACCGGTTGCACCACCGATATTGTCGGAGATGACGTCGGCGGTGTTGTTGGCGAGTATCAACTCGAAGGGCGGCCCGTTGTCTACGTCGAAACAGGCGGCTTCAAATCCAACAACTACGTCAGTCATGAGCTTGTGGTCAACAGCATTATCGACCAGTACGTCGAGCCCAATAAAACCAACGGTGGAGTCAAACCGGGACTCGTCAACGTGTTCGCTTCCGTTCCTTACCAGGACCCGTTTTGGAATGGCAACCTCGAGGAATACAAGCGCATACTTGAGGGCATCGGCCTTGAGGTCAATATTTTATTTGGAGAAGATTCTGGCGGTGTTACCGAGTGGCTGAGCATTCCTGAGGCACAGTTTAACATTGTTGTTGGTGCCTGGGTGGGCTTGGAAATCGCGCGGCATCTTAAGGAGCTTTACGGCACGCCTTTCGTACATTTTCCGTACTTTCCTTTGGGCGCGCGAGATACGACTGCCTTTTTGCGCCAGGTCATCGATGCCGTGGATTTTGATGAGCCAGGGCGCGCGCGGGCTGATGCGTTCATCAGAGGCGAAGAGCGTAAATTTTATGCTCATATCGATACGCTTATGGATTTTCTGCTGGAGTTTCGCTACGCATTGCCGCGTCGGCTCTATACGCTGCTCGATGCTTCCTACGCCCTCGGCTTCACGCGATTTCTGCTCAACGAGGTAGGTATTTTGCCCGCGCAGCAGTTTGTGCTCGACAACACGCCCGAGCGCTATCAGGAAGAGATACGAAAGCGTTTCTCAGAAGTCTCACATTTGGGGCTGCGCTCGGCCGAGGTGGCATTTCTCGCCGACGCGGGCCTTGCCCATGACCTCATACGTACTGACGCGGGTGTAGGCCCCTCGGTGTGCGACGCAGGCGTGAAGTCGCGTGTGCGCGACGGGGGCGTAGAGGGTGTGGCGGATGCAGAGAGCAGAGCGGGTGTGGAGGGCGCGGCAAGCGCAAAGAGTAGGGGAGGCATCGATGTTGGTGGCAGCGGCAGCGGCAGTGACGGGAGCCGCACGCTCATCGTTGGTTCGTCCTGGGAGCGGCAACTGGCGGCCGACATCGGTGCCGACCTGCTCATAATCAGTGTGCCAGTGGTGTATCGGCTCGTATTGGGGGCGCCCGTCATTGGCTATCGCGGCGCCATCCGCGTCATCGAGGACCTTTACACGCAGGTTCTTAACACGTTCAGATAGGGGGTAGTGATGCGAAGTCTCCGTCTGCTTTTTACCAGGATTAACCGGCGTATCAGTGCCGTCTATCTGCTCATTATCTTTTTTGCGTTCTGGCAGATTGCCCCTCTCATTGGCCTGGCCGACCCTGTCTATCTGCCGCCTCTCAGTCGTGTGCTGGCGGAGGCTGCCGTCGTTGGGTTTTCCCAGCTTGCCACCGATGTGCTTGTCAGTGTCTGGCGTGTCATCGCGGGCTTTCTCATCGCCATCATACTGGCCCTGCCTCTCGGATTTGTGTTGGCGGGCGCGTTTAAGCGGGTGTCGGATATTTTGGGACCACTCATGACTTTTCTTTCTCAGATACCGCCTTTTATTTTGTTTCCGGTGTTCATCATCATCTTCGGAGTTGGCGAGACGGGCATCTTCGCGGTCATTATCTGGTCGGCGTTTTGGCCGACGCTTTTTTCTACTATCGCGGGCTCCAACCATGTTGACCCGCTGCTTGTTAAAAGCGCCCGCTCCATGGGGGCCGACCGTCTCAGTATTTTCACCGATGTCATCATCCCGAGCTCGTTGCCTCAGATTATGACCGGTATGCGCAGCGGTCTGACGCTTTGTTTCATGATGCTCATCGGCGCCGAGACCATGGGAGCGGCATCGGGCATGGGCTGGGAAATCAATATGGCGCAGCGCATGGCGATAATTCCACGTATCTACCTCATGGCGTTGTTAGTCGCGATTGTCGGTCTGCTCATCAATTACCTGTTTGAATGGCTTGAGCAAACAGTCGTTGTCTGGCGAGATGACGCGCAGCAGGAACTGGCGGTGGCATGATGATGACAACGACGATTGCGGGCAGGCTCAAACGTTTTGGCCTCGGCGCCTCAGGGATACTGGCTTTCTTTGCGCTCTGGCAGCTCGTTACGATGACGCAACTGATTCCTCGTTCACTGGTGCCACCGCCGACAAAGGTTTTTGAGGTGTTTTTCACCAATCTGGTTGAGGGAAAGCTCACGGATCCAACGCTGTTCAGCTTAAGCAACGTGGCGCTGGGCTTGGCGCTTGCCATCGCCGTGGGCATCACGCTCGGTTTTGTGGTGGGCTTGTATCTGCGCCGAAGCGAGCGTGTGTTTCTGCCGTTTTTTCGAATCTGCGAAAAGCTCAATCCCTTTGCGCTGTTTCCCATTTTCATCATTTTATTTGGCATCGCGCGACTCGAGAAGGTGATGGTTGTGTTTTGGGTGTCCCTTTGGCCGCTGCTCTTCGCGACGGTGGACGGTGCCCATAATCTGGAGCGACCCTTGCTCAAATCCGCGCGTTCGATGGGCGCCAAACGCGGCAAGCTGCTTTTCAAGGTGATACTGCCGCTCATGCTGCCCTCCATCTTCTCGGGCTTAAAACTCTCCGCCACCTTGGCATTCTTCATGATAATCGCTTCCGAGATGGTGGGGGCCAACAACGGCTTGGGTTGGTTGTATCTCGTTGCCAACCACGCCTATAACCTGCCGTTGATGTATGGAATCATCCTGTTCATCACCTTGCTCGCCATCCTCATCAATGTACTGTTCAGTTTTATTGAGAGGCGTTTTCAGCTATGGAAACCGTCCGCGAGTTTCGAATAAGGAGCCAAAAGGGCTAAGACGAGCCCAAAGGCGAACGGAAAGGAGACATTATGTGTTAAGGCCGTTAAGACCACAAAAGCGAGAGACAGGGGCCCAGTCGCCAAACTTACCCCTGTCTCCACCAAGACCCGGATACGGGCCTTCACGTGTCAGTTTACACAATAATCAGAGTACAGACCAGTCCTACCCGGTAAAGAACAATGGCCTCAAGGGGCTAAAGAGATAAAAGTTACAGGGTCCAGAGGAGAACGGATGCCCTGTGACCTGTAAGGGATACAAACAAAAGGAGTTGATGTGATTATGACCGCACTTAAAAAGAGAGATAGAACCATACTCATTGCCGTTATCGCCGTTGTTGTTGTGGTGGCGGTAGTCGTTGGTATCGGCGTCAGCGGTGTGTTGGGTGGTGGTGCCGGTGGCGTTGCTGGCGGCGATGATGGAGGCGGCGGCGGAGGTGGTGCTGCCGAGGACGCCTCGCTTGCTGAGCGCACCGTGGTTGAGGACGGAAAAGAACTTGTCGAAATATATACCTATACTCGCACCGACTGCGGCATCACCCCCTATTTGGTGGCCGACCAGAAAGGCTATTTTGCCGACGAGGGCATCAAGCTCGTTTACACGGGGACCATTGGTTATGACCAACAGCTTGCAACCGTGGTGAGCGGGCAAAACGACCTGGGCGATGCGCATCCCAACGAACTGGCGCTCTTTGTGCAGGGTGGCGCGCCCGTTAAGGGCGTGAGTCGCGATGACATAGAGCCGCTCGACGAGGCTTTAGCCGAGCATCGGCATATGAAATACTTCGTGACCGAGGACTCGCCCATCACGTCATGGGAAGATGTGCTCACCTATGAGGGCGGCAGCGGTGAGGTGCTCATCAACGGGCATATCCCCAGTTGCTCAACCTTCGTACCCGGTGCCATCTTTGATAATTACGGCATCAGCCGCGACCGGCTCACAACGGTGACCTTTGAGTCTGACCGCGAGGCACTCCAGGCGGTCTCACAGGGCGACATCACCATAGCCCAGGTTCATCCGCCGTTTTACAAGTTGGCCGAGGAGTCGGGGCTTCGGCAGATAGGTGACAGCTTCGACGCGGGTTTGGGCGCCACAACGGGCACGGCACTCTATTACTTCTCGAATCAATTTATCGAAGAGCATCCCGACCTCGTGCAAAAGTTTGTTAACGCCATCACGAAAGCGCAGATATGGGCAAATGAACCCGAGCACTTCGACGAGGCGGCACAGATAACCGCTGAGGCCCTCACCGTTGAAGCGACGGTCACGCACTACTACGCCGATGACACGCTCATCGTAGACCACGAGATACAACCCTGGATTGACGATTTGGTAGCCACCGGCTTTCTCAAAGAAGGCGAAGTCGAAGTCTCAGACATAATAACCCACCAATTTGAAAACCCCGAGATTCATAAATAACAAGGGGGCAGAACAAGG
>JAISFJ010000034.1 GCA_031263665.1 Coriobacteriales bacterium | reverse complement strand
GTTGGCGCAAGCACGCAACTTGAAAAGTGCACAGAGTTCGTTACAAACCGGGGGTGTGCCCGAGTGGTTAAAGGGGACGGGCTGTAAACCCGTTGGCTACGCCTACCATGGTTCGAATCCATGCGCCCCCACCACCTGCTCGTCCTCTTTCCGTCTAACGGCGTTGCTTCGTTTTGTTTCCGGCGGTCACGTAGTAGCAATACGCTCCCTTGGAAACAAAACTCGCGCCTTGTTACACGAAAAGATGACTTCGCAGGACCCTGCTCGTCCTCTTTCCGTCTAACGGCGTTCAAAAGATGACTTTGCAGGAATTTGCCCATATAGCTCAGTAGGTAGAGCACTTCCTTGGTAAGGAAGAGGTCACCGGTTCAAGTCCGGTTGTGGGCTCCATCATGGCGGTGTAGCTCAGTTGGTTAGAGCACACGGTTCATACCCGTGGCGTCATTGGTTCAAATCCAATCACCGCTACCATCTTCAAACGTCCCGCAGGGACTTATTATGAGCGGGGGTTGGATTTAACAGTTATATAACTACGATACGGAGACAATGCCCATAAGGGCACAGGCAACCTTTTAGGAGGACACTAATGGCAAAAGAAAAGTTCGAACGTACCAAGCCGCATGTAAACATCGGCACCATCGGTCACGTCGACCACGGCAAGACCACTCTCACGGCTGCCATCTCAAAGACTTTGGCTGAGAAAGGGCTGGCCGACTACACACCTTTCGAGGACATCGACAAGGCTCCTGAGGAGCGCGAGCGCGGCATCACGATTTCAATCGCCCACATCGAGTATGAGACGGAAGCTCGTCACTATGCTCACGTTGACTGCCCGGGTCATGCCGACTACGTTAAAAACATGATTACCGGCGCCGCGCAGATGGACGGTGCGATTCTCGTCATCGACGCGTCCGATGGCCCAATGGCTCAGACCCGCGAACACATCCTGCTCGCCCGCCAGGTGGGCGTTCCCTACATCGTCGTTTACCTCAACAAGGTCGACATGGTCGACGATGAGGAACTTCTCGAACTGGTTGAGATGGAGGTGCGCGACCTGCTCACCAGCTATGAGTTCCCTGGCGACGATACGCCGGTCATTCGCGGCTCCGCTTTGAAGGCTCTCGAAGGTGACGAGGCGGCCAAGCAGTCCATCTGGGATTTGCTCTCTGCCGTCGATGAGTTCATCCCCACTCCTGAGCGCGACACCGAAAAGCCGTTTTTGATGGCTGTCGAGGACGTCTTTACCATCACAGGCCGCGGCACCGTTGCCACCGGCCGTATCGAGCGCGGTGTTATCCACGTCAACGATGAGGTTGAGATTGTCGGCATCCGCGACACCACCAAGACCGTCTGCACCGGAGTCGAGATGTTCCGTAAGATTCTCGACCAGGGTGAGGCTGGCGATAATGTCGGTATCCTGTTGCGCGGCGTTAAGCGTGAGGAAATCGTCCGTGGCCAGGTGTTGTGCAAGCCCAAGAGCGTGACTCCCCATACGGAGTTTGAGGGTCAGGTCTATGTCTTGACACGCGATGAGGGCGGCAGGCATACGCCGTTCTTTGATGGCTATCGGCCTCAGTTCTACTTCCGTACCACCGACGTTACAGGTGTTGCGCATCTGCCTGAGGGCACCGAAATGGTCATGCCAGGCGACAATGTTGCCATCAAAGGCGAGCTCATTTCACCGATTGCGATGGAAGAAGGTCTTCGTTTCGCTATCCGTGAGGGCGGTCGCACCGTCGGCTCCGGACGCGTCACCAAGATTATCAAGTAGGGAAGCTGTTTGTAATCGAGCGACCCGGCACAGACGTGCCGGGTTGCCTTGTGCACAAGAATGTGAGGATTCATGCGTACGTTGGTCACTTTGGCGTGCACGGAGTGTAAACGCCGTAACTATACGACCAAGAAGAACAAGCAGAGTAACCCTGAGCGCATTGAGTACAAAAAGTACTGTAAATGGTGCAAAGGGCATACGCTGCATCGAGAGACCCGTTAGGGTACACAAAAGCACAGGCCAGTAGCTCCAATTGGTAGAGCGGCGGTCTCCAAAACCGCATGTTGGGGGTTCGAGTCCCTCCTGGCCTGCCAGAGCTTGAGAAGAGGGCAGTCCCTCCTGGCCTGCCAGAGTCGTGAAAAAGGTAGTCCCTCCTGGCCTGCCAGAGTTGTAATAGAGTCGTGAATCGGCGGGGTAAAGATGGCAAAAAAGAGTTCAAAGCAGGGAAAGAAAGGCAACAGAAGAAGCGGACAGCAAACGACTGGTAAGAGCCAGAAGTCAGCCGCGGTCGAAAACGAGTCACTCGCGAAGGAAAAGCCTGCCAAAGAGCAGGCAAAACCCGCGAAGGAACAAAAACCCGCGAAAGAACAGGCAAAGAAGCCCGCCAAAGAGCAGACAAAATCCACCAAAGAACAAAAAGGCGCAAAGGGCGGCAAATCGGCCCCCAAAAAAGAGAGTATCTTCAGTAAAATTGTGACGTATTTTAAGAACGTTCGTCTTGAAGTCAAGCGCACGACCTGGCCTACTCGCGATGAAGTTCTTCGTATGAGCCTTATCGTTGTGGGCGCTCTGATTTTCTTTGGCGTATTCATCTTTGTCATGGACTGGGTGATGACAAAGCTCCTCGAGCTCTACGCCGGTCTTGCCCCTGTTCCTGAACCCGCGACACTTCCTGAAGTTGACCCCTCGACCCTTCCCGATGCCACCACCACACCCGATGCTACGACACCGGATGCTACCACGACACCGGATGCTACCACCACGCCGGACGCGAGCACCACGCCGGACGCTTCAAATCCAGCGGATGCGTCATCGGAGGCACCAGCGGATGCGACTACCACCTCCGATTCAGAAACAACGGAGCAGTAAACATGGCAAAGAAATGGTACGTACTTCATACGTATTCCGGTTATGAGAATAAGGTTAAAGACAACCTTCGACATCGTGTCGAATCGATGGGACTTGAGGACCGCATCTTCGACATCCAGATTCCCACCGAAGAAGTCATCGAAATCAAAGAAGGCGGCCGTCGCTCCATCATCGACAAAAAGGTGTTTCCCGGTTACGTGCTCGTACGTATGGAACTTGATGACCAGAGTTGGGGTGTTGTACGCAACACTCCCGGTGTCACGGGTTTTGTTGGAGCGCAGGGCAAGCCCTCGCCGCTTTCACGCGAGGAATATAATAAGATTATGAAGCGCACCCATTCGGATGCGCCCAAAAAGACCTCGTCAAACCTACAGGTTGGTCAAAGCGTCAAGGTCATCTCCGGCCCGCTCGCTGAGTTTGATGGCACGATTGCCGAGGTTCAGCCGGAGGCCGGCAAGGTCAAGGTCATGGTTTCTATCTTCGGACGTGAAACCCCTGTTGAGTTGAGCTACAATCAGGTGGCTCGCCTGTAAAGCGCAAATCATACGGCAAGGTGCCCGAAAGGGACGCTTCTCACCTTCCGTTTGAGATAGAACAGCAAAACGATGCTAAAAGCGACCTCGCTGCCGCCTATTTTGCGGATGTGCGTGGGCCTTGAGCGTATGGGTAAGGCTTGGGCAGAGTTCTTGTCCCGAAGAGCCCTCAAGATAAGAATGGTAAGGAGTGGAGACGATGGCTCCCAACAAAAAGATAGCTGGTTACATCAAGCT
The DNA here is from genome assembly GCA_031263665.1 of Coriobacteriales bacterium. GTDB lineage: Bacteria > Actinomycetota > Coriobacteriia > Coriobacteriales > UBA8131 > JAITEK01. The sequence goes on along the minus strand of JAISFJ010000034.1, from coordinate 2,717 downwards.
ACAGATTCCCGCCGGTCAGGCGACGCCTGCCCCCCCGGTTGGCCCCGCGCTGGGCGCAAAGGGCGTTAACATCATGCAGTTCTGCCAGGCGTTCAATGCCGCAACCCAGGACAAAGGCAGCACTATTATTCCCGTTGAAATTACGGTCTACGAGGACAAAACCTTCGATTTTATCACCAAGACTCCGCCCGCCGCGGTCCTTATCAAAGAGGCGCTGGGGATTGAGTCCGGTTCTGGTGAGCCTCACCTCACGAAGGTCGGCGAGCTCACCACCGAGCAGTTGCGCTCAATCGCCGAAATCAAGATGCCCGACCTCAACGCCAACGACATCGAGGCGGCGATGAAGGTTGTTCAGGGTACGGCGCGTTCTATGGGAGTGCGAATCGAGGGCATTCCCGATACCGGGACGTATACGCGTGTCAAGATAAAAATCAGCCCCACGATGATGTTGCCTGAGGATTTGATAGCCGCCGAGGAAGCCGAAGAAGAGGCTGCCGAAGAAGAAGCCGCCTCGTAAACGCGAAGGCAACGAAGTATCAAGTGTGGAAGGGTCGGCATGACCCGCACAGCACTATAACCACAACCAAAAGGAGAGCTCATGCCAAAGTTATCGAAGAACTACAAAAATGCCAGTGAGAAGATTGGGAAAGGCCGCCTGTATGCTCCGCTTGCCGCGGTGCGCCTTATCAAGGAGGTTGCCTCTGCGCGCTTTGATGAAACGGTCGAGGCCCACATACGGCTCGGCATCGATACGCGCCAGGCCGACCAGCAGGTACGGGGTTCTATCTCGTTGCCCAACGGCATCGGCAAGACGGTTCGCGTCGCGGTGTTTGCGGAAGGCGAGAAGGCGCGCGAGGCCGAAGAGGCCGGAGCGGACGTTATCGGCTCCGATGACCTGGTCGCCCAGATACAGGGCGGCTTTCTCGACTTTGACGCGACGGTTGCCACGCCCGACCAAATGGCGAAGGTCGGCCGTCTCGGTAAGATACTCGGCACCCGTGGTCTCATGCCCAATCCCAAACTCGGCACCGTGACCAATGATGTTGCCAAAATCGTCGGCGAACTCAAAGCCGGTCGCGTGGAATATCGGGCCGACAAGTTTGGCATCTGCCACGTGCCCATCGGTAAAGCGTCTTTTGAGGCTATTCAGCTTGCCGAAAACTATGCGACGCTGCTTGAAGAGATATTGAGGGTCAAGCCAGCCGCCTCAAAAGGGCGCTATATCAAGTCGATTACGCTTGCCACCACCATGGGCCCTGGCATCCCGGTCGACCCCAGCAAAACGCGCGACATCTTGGACGAGGACGCTTCAGAAACGTCGGCGGCTTGACCTTCGCGCGACAAACTGGGACAATATCGCTGTTTGAAAATCTATTAGTATTCGCTACCTGAGACAGCCGGTGTCTGCAAAGACGTAATAGAGTCAGTCAAGGCTCTGCCCGCCGAGGTGGTCGTTTAGAGATGACGCGCTTCTTTTACGCATCAACGACCCTCACTGTCCGTAGCGAGGGTCGTTTTGTTTGAAGGGAGGTGTTCTATGCCCAATAATGTCAAAATCGAACTGGTCAGCAAAATCAAAGATGACCTGACGGCCGCGGATGCGGTCTGGGTTATCGACTATCGCGGTTTAACCGTCAAGCAGGCCGAGGACTTGCGCGCGCGAATACGCGAGCAGGGGGCCATGCTCAAGGTATACAAGAACTCGTTTACCGAACGCGCTCTCACCGACCTTGAACTCCCCAATCTCGGTGCTGTTCTCGAAGGCCCTTCGGCCTTTGTGTTTGCCAGCGGAGATCCGGTTGCCTCGGCAAAGGTGATTAAGGACTTCGCGAAAGAACATGAGAGCCTGGAGGTTAAAGGAGGGCTTCTCAACAAGGAGATTGTGACCGCCAATCAGATAAAGGCTATTGCCGATTTGCCGTCGCGCGAAGAACTCATCGCGCAGTTTATCGGCTCGATTCGCAGCCCGCTTGCCGGTATCGTTCAGGTGCTCAATGGGCCCACTACCCAATTGGCCCGTACGCTTGGCGCCATCGCCGAAAAGGCGGCCTGAAAGCAACGTAATTGTTTAATTGTTTGTACGTACGAAAATGACAAAGTCACTGAGAGATAAGGAGCCAAAATGGCTGTAACAAAAGATGAAATCATTGAGGCACTGAAGGCAATGCCCGCACTTGAACTCTCTGAGCTCGTAAAGGAGCTCGAGGATGTCTTTGGCGTATCCGCCGCCGCTCCCATTATGATGGGTGGCGTGCCCGGTGGGGCCGCTGGTGGAGATGCCGCTGAGGCCGTTGAGGAAAAGACGAATTTTGATGTCGTGCTGGAGGGCTTTGGCGACAATAAAATCGCTGTCATCAAGGTTGTTCGCGAAATCACCGGTCTGGGCCTGAAGGAGGCCAAAGACATGGTCGAAGGCGCCCCCAAGGCAATTCTCGAAGGAGCCGACAAGGCCAAGGCGGAAGAAGTCGAGCAGAAACTCAAAGATGCCGGTGCCGCCGTCACCCTCAAGTAACAAACATTCCTAAAAATCCCCGCCGAAAAAGCCGTCACGCCCCCACAGCGGACGGCTTTTTCACCGCACGCCCATGGAGACGACAGGCTCTATGAAAACGTTTGCCCCGAGCGCTGTTAATCATTCGAACAGATAAACCGTGTGTTGGAATCTGGAGGGCCCTGTGGGATAATAAGAAACGATAGCCGCCCTCTTACCAGCGATT
>JAISFJ010000025.1 GCA_031263665.1 Coriobacteriales bacterium | reverse complement strand
CGCGCGGCGTCCTGCACACCACCAGCGGAACGAGCACGCTGGATGAACTGCACTTCGACGCGGAGTTCGAGACAAAGTCCGTGAGCGGCAACATTGGATTCGAGCGTCTGCGGGCGTCGTGCCTGACCTTTGAAAGCACCAGCGGAGACATACGGGGCACCCTTGTCGGCGACCCTGACGACTATGCCATCGAGTCGCACACGACGTCCGGGAACGTGTCGTTACCAAACGGCACCACAAGCACGTCAAACCGCAATTCCCTTACCGCCCAGACCATCAGCGGAGACATAAAAATCGAGTTCACCGCGCTACGTTGAGGAAGTGCTGATTCTCTTCAAGGAATCCCAGCTTTTTAGAATAATGTGGCGAAGAGCCGGGGATTCCCAATCGTTTGCTACGCTTACGCTTGGAGACCTCGCGCAAGCCGCTCGACCCGCTCAGCTAAAACGCCACACTGTGGCGTTTATTAACACCTCGCGCCCTCTCGGGTTCGAATCCCCGGTTCTAGCAGGCAAAATAACACTACCTTGGGAACCGCAAGGGCACTCAGGATAATTCTGGCGGAGAGCCGGGGATTCGAACCCCGGAGCGGATTTTGTCCGCTACTCGCTTAGCAGGCGAGCACCTTCGGCCTCTCGGTCAGCTCTCCGCAAAATGGTGAGCTACTATGATACCAGCAATGGGGCCATTCGGGAGTCTTTTTTTGCGGATGTTACCGTCGCGCTTTGAAATTCAACCTACCATTACGCATATTGTCGCGCGTCCGCTCCATATTCAGCCGCGCGCCCAAACGTCCTCTAATTCCTGAGGCTGTTGAGGGGGGCAGGGATGCGGCCACCGCGGCGTGCGAAAACGGTTCCGGCGTGGCGATTGACTTCCATGACAGGCGCCGAGCCAAGCAGCCCTCCAAACTCAAGGCGGTCTCCCGCCGATTTGTTGATGGCCGGTATGAGGCGCACGGCTGTGGTCTTGTTGTTGATGACACCGATGGCCATCTCGTCGGCGATGATGCCCGCGATGGTTTCTGCGGTAACGTCGCCGGGGATGGCAATCATATCGAGGCCGACCGAACAGACACTCGTCATGGCTTCGAGCTTCTCAATGCTCAACGCGCCTTTTTCGGCAGCCGCTATCATGCCCTCGTCTTCGCTCACGGGGATGAAGGCGCCCGAGAGACCGCCAACTGACGAGGACGCCATGACGCCACCTTTTTTAACAGCGTCGTTGAGCAGGGCGAGCGCCGCCGTTGTGCCGGGGCCGCCGCAGGTGCCAACACCGATGGCCTCCAATATCCGCGCGACGGAATCTCCCTCGGCGGGAGTGGGTGCAAGCGAGAGGTCGAGTATGCCCATCTGTACGCCGAGGCGTCGCGAAGCCTCCCGCGCGATGAGCTCTCCGGCGCGAGTAATCTTAAAAGTCGTCGCCTTGATGGCCTCGGCCACCTGGGTAATATCCGCGTCTTCAGGAAGGTCGGCGAGTACCGCGCGCACAACGCCTGGGCCAGAAACGCCCACATTCACAACGGCGTCCGCCTCGCCACTTCCATGAAAGGCCCCCGCCATGAAGGGGTTGTCCTCCACAGCATTAGCGAAAACGACGAGCTTGGCGCATCCTATCGAGTCGCGGCTGGCCGTGCGGTGCGCGGTGGCGAGGATGGTTTGTGCCATGGTGAGCACCGCGTCCATGTTGATGCCGGCACGGGTTGAGGCAACGTTAACGCTCGAACAGACGCGTTCGGTTGTGGCGAGCGCCTCGGGGATGGAGCCCACGAGTCGAGCGTCCTTCTCGCTTATCCCCTTGTGCACCAACGCGGAAAAGCCGCCAACAAAATCGACCCCCACCTCGCCGGCCGCCCGGTCGAGCGCGGATGCGACGGGCGTGAGGTTTGTGGCTGTCGTGGCGGCGCACACTTCCGCTATCGGCGTCACGGAGATACGTTTGTTTGCGATGGGTATACCGTAGTCGCGCGCGAGTTGCTCAGCGGTGGGAACGAGGCGCTCGGCCGCCGAGGCGAGACGGTCATAGACGCGTGCCGCGCAGATGTCTACATCCTCGTGCCCACAGTCGCGGATGGAAAGGCCGAGGGTGATGGTACGAATGTCGAGATTTTGCTGGGCAATCATCGCCAGCGTTTCGGACACCTCTTGAGGGCTTATCTGCACGGTTTACTCCGATTCTTCGATTCTCAGATTGCGATAATCTCGGTTCCTCCCATAGAGGGGACGAGAACATCGGGGATGCGGACGGAGCCATCGGCTTGCTGGTAGTTCTCCAGAATCGCCGCCATCGTGCGGCCTACCGCAAGGCCCGAACCATTGAGCGTGTGAGCAAAGCGCGTACCCTTGAAAGCCTCGGGGTCGCGATATTTAATGTTTGCGCGGCGCGCCTGAAAGTCCGTGCAATTGGAGCATGACGATATTTCTTTGTAACCGTTGTACGAGGGCAGCCAGACCTCCAAATCGTAGGTGCGTGCGGCGGAAAACCCCAGGTCGCCGGTGCAGAGCTCGATAACGCGATAGGGGAGGCCAAGCCGCTGTAAAATGTGTTCGGCGTCGGCGACCATGTCTTCGAGTTCCTCAAAGGAGGTCTCCGGTGTGGCAAACTTCACCATCTCAACCTTGTCAAACTGGTGCACGCGGATAAGCCCTCGGGTATCGCGGCCGGCGCTGCCCGCCTCCTCGCGAAAACAAGGCGTGTAGGCGCAGTAACGCAGCGGCAGTTCGGCGGCTTCGAGCACCTCGTCGCGATGAATATTGGTGAGCATGACCTCGGCGGTGGGGATGAGGTACAGGCCGTCGGTCGTCTTGAAGAGGTCATCGGCGAACTTGGGGAGCTGCCCGGTCCCCGTGAGCGTTTCGGTATTGCCGAGCACCGGACACCACCACTCTTTATAGCCGCGCGTGCCGTGCTCGTCGGCCATGAAGTTGATGAGTGCTCGCTCGAGGCGTGCGCCCGCGCCGCCCAAGAGTATGAAGCGGGATTTTGCGAGCTTAACCGCGCGTTCAAAGTCGATGATACCGAGCGCGGGCCCGAGGTCCCAATGTGCCTGTGCCTCAAAGTCAAAGGCGGGCGGCGTGCCCCAGCGACGTATCTCGATGTTGTCGTTTTCATCGGCGCCGAGCGGCGTGTAACTGGAGGGAATGTTGGGCAGTGTCATGACCACTTCATTCAGCTCGGCTGCACTTGCGGCTTTGTGCTGTTCGACCTTCTCGATTTGGACGTTGAGGTCGCGCACCTCAGCCTTGGCTTCTTCGACCGCAGTATCGGCCTGGGCCTGAGCTTGGGTTTGAGTTTGAGCTTGAACGCCGGGGTCGCTTGCCAGGGCTTTCGCCGTGCGTATAAGTTTGCCTATTTCTTTTGAAAGCGTGTTGCGCCGCGCCTGGAGGGATTCGAGCTTTACGATATATGAACGGCGCCGCTCTTCCAAAGCGAGAAAGGCCGCGCTGTCCCACTCATAATTGCGATTGGACAAAGCGGTTTTTACGGCCTCGATATTCTCACGTACAAATTTGTTATCGAGCATTCCATCTCCTTCTCTTCGTGTGTTGAATAGTATAATGCAAATAAAGGGTGCCGGGTTTTAAGGAAGTGGGTTGTCGGGACAGTGAGTGGGACAGATGAGGGACGGGGGCAAGTGTCCCACTTTGGCAATGCGTGTTTGCTCAATGAACTCTCCTACCAAAGTGGGA
>JAISFJ010000182.1 GCA_031263665.1 Coriobacteriales bacterium | reverse complement strand
TTGCCTTCCGCGTTGAGTGCCTGATTGCGGGTATCGATTCTGATACCACCCATGCAATGATGGATGCCTGGCGCAACCTTGCAGGCATAAAACGGAGCCTGACTGAGAACCGCCAGGCCTTGCGTGCGGCCAAACTCATCGGCGGTACCTTCCACACTCTCCGCGTTATAGGCAGCGACGGTTGCTTCTAAGGTCGCGGCGTCAAGACTGAGTTCCGTGGCCAAGTCTGCCAAAGTATCCGCCTTAAAGCTCAGGCCCAGCTTTTCATAGTTGGCGGCATCGGGGTTTTTGTCATAGACCTGCTGGTCATAAACCACGTAGGCGAACTTATCCGGCTGTGCAAGCTCAGCGGCGCTTACCACGTCTCGAGTCTGCATCTCATCGATAAAGCGCTTGGCGTCCTTGTTGACGAGAATGGCTCCGCCACCACGGATACCTTCGGCGATAAGAGCACCGGTCTTTTGGTCGACCGTCGGGTGTATCTGTATCTGGTCCATATCGATTAACTCAGCGCCGACGGCCTGCGCCATACGCATACCATCGCCTTGTGTGCCCTGAGCGTTGGTGGTCACATAATCCTTGAGGTCAGGACGATACTCGGCAATCATATCAAAGTTCGCCCCAAAACCTCCGGTTGTGATGACGACAGCCGGCGCGTTATACGTGGTGCCCTTGCTGTCCTCAACACCGACGACCTTATCGTTTTCGACCAGTATCTTTGCGATATTTACCTGGTTTACGATAGGAATACTGTCGGCACCAAGCGCGGCTTCGAGGCCGGGTACGAGCGTCTTGCCAACGGCGCTTCCGTCGCTCGGACGATGGCAGCGCTTAACGCTCGAGCCGCCAGTCAGCGTGATATTGTCCAGCGTAATGTTGATGCCTTCCAGCCACTCGATTGCCGCAGCCGAGCCATCACACAGATGCTCAATCAAGTCGATTTGGCCAATCTCCTTGCCACCTTTATAGGTGTCCTCGACAAAGAGCCCGTTGCTGTCCTCGATACCCTGCTCCTTTTGGAACTTGGTTTCAGAAGCGTTCATGCCCGATGACGAGAAATTTGTGTTGCCACCGTTAAAAAGCTCCTTTTCGAGGATGACGACATCGCTTGCACCATTGGCTTTAGCTGTCAGCGCCGCCGCCATACCGGAGCCGCCGGCACCGATAACCACCACGTCGTGGCTTTCGGTCTTAGCCTCGCCCGACCCGGCCGGCTTTGGCGCACAGGCGCCGAGCAGGGGGCCCGAGACAACAGAAACGACACCCAAGGCCGCCAGCCCCTGGATAAAATGACGCCGGTCTATTGATGTTTTCCTTTCAGGCGGAATTGAGTTCGATGGGTTTTCCGATTCGGTAGGTTCGTGAAAATGGGTACAGTCATGGGTTTGAGGGTGACGCCTGCGTTCTTTCATTTTTTTCTCCTTGGTTCGAATGTCTTGTTTTCGAGTTGTTGGCTGCAAAGAGCCGGATAATATAATGCCGATGGCAGCGTCATGTAAATGTCAACTGAACACCCGGCACCAAACATTCTAACACAAATCCACCCCCCGTGCGCATATTTTGTTTTTCCCTGTGTGTTAGCGCGTGCGGGCAGTGAGGCGCAGTGAGGGGAAGTGAGGGGGGTTTTTGGACGGTATTCCCAGTCGTCGTGTTTTAAGAAGCGTTCAAGGTCGCGCCATGACGGCATCAAGACCTAGGGACTGTGAAATAATAATCTTTGCAAAAGATTGTGAGTCAGTTTGCTCAAGGTCAAGGCGGCGAAATGGGGCACTACTAGCGATAATGCCCCATTTCGCCAACGCAGAGATTGAGCAAACTGGCCGCAAGATTTGTAAAGATTATTGTTGAGCAGTCCCTAAGTTGTGAGATAGCCGGAGGTTAGGCTGAGGGGGGTTTTTGGATGAGGGCTTTTACGTCGTCTTTTAAGGAGAGGACGGCGCAGAGGATGGAGACGGCCAGTACTGCGATGTGTACGACCGTGAAGCTGTCGGCCACTATCATGGATGATTGAAAGTCCGCGGTGCTCGTAAACAGAACCGTTGAAATAACGGCGGCAGCCATGCTGAATACTGCCAGGCCGAAGTTGTCGCTTCCTGGCTTTGCGCTGTCGCGCCGTATCATAGAGTAAACTACCAGGCCCACACCGATGATGACCGTCAGCAGCGTAGCGATAAAGCTCACCAGAGACCAACCGAGCTCGTAAGCTCGAATACTGAGCGGGACTTCTTCTTCGGGGATAGTCGTATCATCGGCGCCGGTATCCGTGGTGGTGCTCGTGTCGGTGCTGGAGCTTTCGCCGTTTTTGGCTGTCTCATCGGCAGCGGGAGCTTCAGGCGTTGTTTCTGTACCGAGAGGTGTTTCTTCGATGGTGGGGCTACTTTGCGACTTACCAGACGCAGCACCGCCTGGCGCGTCGTCTCCATAGGCGAATACCGGGAGGCTGAGCGCAACTATAAGAACCGCTATCAGGGTGACTTTTTTTAAGACCTTTACTGAACCCATCATGTGACAGCCCCCAAATACTTATAAGTGCTAGAACAGTATTTATGATACGCCCTCGGAAGCATTTAGCCTATGAAATGAAGCTCCCTTTCGTCCAGACAAATGGACATTGACTTTTTTATGAAAATATGATAGGACTTAGCATTCCTCTTGGCTGTTCGCCCCTGTTTTAGTATGGATTTTCGAGGTCTGCCTGGGCAAATGCATCATCAGCCAGGCCCATGAAACTTCCTTTATGAAAGCGGTCGAGCGCAACACGGGCAATCATCGCGGCGTTGTCGGTACAGGCCATATCGGGCGGAAATATCACGCGGATGCCTCGTTTTTCCATCGCAGCGACGTAAGAAGCGCGCAAAGCACGGTTAGCGGCAACCCCTCCGCCGATACAAAATGTGGTGCAACCGGTTTCTTCGAGCGCCGCGAGTGCCTTTGCTACCTGCACGTCGATAACCGCCTGCTGAAAGGAGGCCGCTATATCAAAAAGGTTGAGGTCGCGACCAGCCTCCCGTTCCTTTTTGATGAAGGTGATAACGGCCGTCTTGAGTCCGGAAAGCGAGAACCGATAATCGTGGCTATGGAGCAGCGCGCGCGGAAAATTGAATGCTTGGGGGTTTCCCTGCTTTGCAAGTCGCGAAATGACGGGCCCACCGGGATAGCCCAGACCAAGCGCCTTGGCGACCTTATCAAAAGCCTCGCCCACCGCGTCATCGAGCGTCTGACCGAGGATGCGATAGTCTCCCCAATCGCGTACCTGCACGAGCATGGTGTGGCCGCCGCTAAGCAACGCGATGACAAAGGGCGGTAAAAGAGAAGGCTCGTCTGTGCAAAAACGATTCGCGTAGATGTGCCCTTCCAAATGGTTGACGCGAATGAGCGGCAGCTCGGTTGCCCATGAAAGCCCTTTTGCGAAGGCGACCCCCACCACCAAAGCGCCAATGAGTCCTGGCGCGTAGGTCACCGCCAACGCATCCAACTCCTGCCAACTGGTAAGCCCCGCCTCTTCAAGCGCCGTGTCGACAACACCGACGAGCGCCTCCGTATGCTTGCGCGAAGCAATCTCGGGCACAACGCCTCCAAAACGCGCGTGGAAGTCAATCTGACTCGCCACCGTATTGGACAGCACATGCCCCTCGCCATTTATAACCGCCGCGGCCGTCTCGTCACAGGAGGTTTCGATAGCTAAGATGAGGGGAGCTTGCGAAGGTGCGGGTTGTGTGGATGAGGGTGCGGTTTGTGTGGGTTGTGTGGGTTGTGGAGGGGTGGGTTGCGGGGGAGTGAGTGCAGGTTGCGGGGAAGCGGAAGTGGGCGTGGTTTGCACGGTTTGCGGGGGTGTAATTTCTCTGGTCATGATGAGCGCG
>JAISFJ010000167.1 GCA_031263665.1 Coriobacteriales bacterium | reverse complement strand
CGTCATGATCATCATCTTGTCGTCGGGGAACGTCATCGAGGCAGTGAGAGACTTCGGCGCCGAGCGTTTTGGGGCGCGCGGGCAAAAGTGTTGGCGGCGCAATGGCGGTCACGTGAGCGCCGAGAAGTTTGAGCGCGGGCGCCAGTGAGCCAAAGACGCGCGAATGTAAAATGTCTCCTACAATGGCAATTTTAAGGTCCTCAAAATGCCCAAACTGCTCCCGTATCGTAAAGAGGTCGAGCAGCGCCTGGGTGGGATGCTGATGCTTGCCGTCACCACCGTTGACGATATGAGCGCGCATATTGCGAGCGAGTATCTGCGGGGCGCCCGCAAAGCCATGCCGGATGATGACGAGGTCGCAATCCATCGCATCAAGCGTCTGCGCGGTGTCGACGAGCGACTCACCCTTTGTTGTCGCTGAGACAGAGGCCGAAAAGTTCACCGCATCGGCGGACAGTCGCTTGGCCGCAATCTCAAAGGAGGTGCGCGTACGCGTCGAGGGTTCGAGAAAGAGATTTACTATCGTGCGTCCGCGCAGCGTAGGCAGCTTTTTGATGGGTCGCTCGTTAACCTCCTTAAAGGAACGCGCCGTATCGAGAATGGTGAATACGTCATCTTTAGTGATGTCTTGGATGGTCATGAGGTGTTCAGACGAAAGCGCTCCCATCACACCTCACCCCCCTTCTCTTGGGCCTTGCTCAAAGGAGCGGAGCCGATGCGTTCTCCGGGCGCGGCCTGCAATATCTCAACCGAGCTGCGCCCATCGACAGATTCGAGAAAGAGTCGCACGTGCTCCTGGCTCGCCGAAGGTACGTTTTTGCCAACATAGTCCGCGCGAATGGGCAGCTCGCGATGGCCGCGGTCAACCAAAACCGCAAGCTGGATGGCCGCCGGACGCCCGTAATCCATGAGGGCATCGAGTGCCGCCCGAATCGTGCGGCCGGTATACAGCACATCGTCCACCAACACGATGGTTCGCCCGTCAACCGAAAAGGAGATGTTGGTCGTGTGAACCTCGGGGGCTATGTGTATCGCAACGTCATCTCGATAAAAACTGATGTCGAGCGAACCAACCGGAACCTCAACATCCTCAATCTGCTGAATACGCTTCGCGAGTTCGAGGGCCAACAGGTCCCCGCGGGTCACAATACCCACCAAAGCGATGTCGTCTGCCCCCTTGTTGTGCTCGAGTATCTCATGCGTGAGCCGTGTGAGCGCGCGTTCGATTGCCTGCGCGTCCATGACGACACTCTTGGTTTCAAGTTTTGGCACAGCTACCTCCTTATCCAGAAAAATGATAATAAAAAACCTTGCCGCGAGTGCGACAAGGACAAATGTTCCATCTTATTCGCGCGATGCTCGCGAGGCTATTGACCATCACCTGGCCCGTACCCGGCAACCTATCGCGCTATGAGAGGCGCACGCCTTGTCGGTCTCTCAGTACCGCTCTTAAAGGGCTCCGTCGATGATACCCCTCCACTCCCCACTTGGCAAATACATACGTGCGTACATACGCCCATACTGTGCAGCTGAAAAGTAGTTACAGGTTACGCGGGGCGTTAAACTGCAAACGGTAGCAATTGGGGAAATCGTGGGGGTCGTGGGGAAATCGTCATGTAGTGGTTTACTCGTTTTGCGGCTTGGTGGGGGATGGCTGTGCTAGGATAGGGAAGCACCGATTTATTGCTTGCACGCCAGATGGTGAGTCATTTTCGTGTCTGGCAAGACGAGTGACACCAGGACTAGCTGGGCTAATGCTGGTGTTATTCAACGTGGCCAGACGCGAAAATGGCCACCAGGTGGCGTGCAATGAATAAATCGGTGCTTCCCTAGGTGAGGTATGATTTTGTTTACATGAAGCCCTTAAACAGAGAACACGGGAGTAATCAGGATTTTATGAGCCACCCTTCTGGCACCACCAATGTGCCTGCGTCGCAAACGCGCGCCATTTCCAACTACATCGCTCGCGGAGCGGGGCAAGGCTGCGAAAACTGCGTTGGATTAGAACTCGAGCATTTTATTGTTCGCAAGACGGATAAGGCGCTGGTGCCCTACCTTGATGATTCGGTAACCGGCGCGCCAGGTGTTGGCGCGATTCTTGCACGGCTTGCACCCTTTTACCAGGAAAAAATCTACGAGACCCACTCCGATGGCAGCCGAGACCTGATAGGGTTGAACCGCCGTTACGCGAGCATAACCTTGGAGCCGGGAGCGCAAATCGAGATAAGCATCTCCCCTGTCTTAGAAATTCGCGACATCGAAATTGTCTATGGGGCTTTTCGCGCCGAGTTAGACCCGATACTTGACGAGTCTGGCTATGAACTTCTCATGTTGGGTTATCACCCTACGAGCCGCGCAAAAGACATTCCCCTCATCCCCAAGGGCCGCTATCACTTCATGGACGAGTACTTTAAGACAACGGGCTCACATGGCATCTGCATGATGCGCGCGACGGCTTCCACGCAGGTGAGCATCGATTATTCGAGCGAAGAGGATGCCGTTCGCAAGTTCCGCATCGCCAATCTGTTGAGCCCTCTGTTCGCGTTCATCACCGATAACAGCCCTCTTTTTGAAGGTATGCGCGTTGGCGGCAAACCCGACGGTGCTGAAGGCAAGCTCGACGGTGACGGTGCTGAAGGCAAGCTCGACGATACTGAAGGCGCGCTCGTCGGCGGCAAGCTCGACGATACTGAAGGCGGCCCCGGCCTGCCTCTACCCGAGCGCATGGCACGCACCGTCATCTGGGACGACGTTGACGCGACGCGCTCCATGACCGCACCGGGCACCTTTGATGAGGACTTCGGTTTTGACTCATACGCCGCAACCATCCTCCAGGCGCCCGCCATCTTCACGATAAAAACAGACGAAGCAGGAGAAGGCAGAGGTGTTAATCAGAACGGACGCGCGTTTTTTGAGGTATTTGGCAACGACGAATTGAGTCGTGAGGACATTGAGCACGTTCTCTCGCTGTTTTTTTATGACGTACGCTTCAAAACCTATGTGGAGATACGCGTCGCTGACTCTCTGCCTTTACCCTACGCGCTCGCCTTCACGGCGCTCATCAAAGGAGTCTTTTACAGCGAAGCGGCGTTGGCGACACTTGATGGGGTCATCGCTGAGCTCGGACGCGAAGGCGCCGCTGCCATCGCCCAGGCAAAAACCGCCTTGCGGCAACGGGGATACGACGCGTTAGTCTACGGGCGAGGCGCCGCCGAGTGGCTCGATGAGCTTATTGAGATGGCACAGACATCTCTTGAGGCAAGCGACCGACACTACCTCACCCCGCTCGCCGAACTCATAGCCTCGCGAACAACCCTCACCGACGAGGCGCTGGCAGCAACAACTCCCACGGACGTGACGCTGGCCCCAACACCTCCCCCCCTCTTGCCGCTTCAGAGCGCGTATCGCGCGTGCTTTGAGCAGGAAGGCGGCGATGTGGCCGGGCGCCTCGCCACCCAAAACTACCTCGATAATTCGACGGCAATCTATCACAATACGGTGATTGGCCTCAGTTTTCTCCCCAAACTCTATGACATGGACGCGCTTAGGCGCCTCGACGCGCTTGCCACCACCACCTATAAGATACTCGAAAAAGTCACGCAACGCTTTCTCGACGACCCTTCCTACCGCACGCTTTTTGGCTTTCCCCCGCTGCTCGAACGCCTGATATGTCTGCCAACCGGCTACAAGGTGAGCATCCCCATCATGCGCATGGATATTTTTTTCAGCGAAACCGACTTCGATTTCAAGTTCTGTGAGTTTAATACCGATGGGGCGTCTGCGATGAACGAAGACCGTGAAGGAGCGAACGCCTTAAGCCGCTCCGCAACCTTCGCGCGCGCCTCGCAAAAGCTTGGCCTAAAGCCGCAGGAACTCTTTGAGGCTTGGGTTGATGAGCTTTTTGCCATCTATGATTCACGTGAGGGGGCCGTACGCGACCCGCTTGTCGCTATCGTCGATTACCCCTTGAGCGCTACGCCGTATGAGTTTGAGGAATTTCGCTCGCGCATTGAGGCGCGAGGCCGCCGTTGTCTCATTTGCGACCTTGCGACACTCGAATACCACGACGGCGCTCTGTACGGAACCGACCTTAACACCTCGCGCCCTGGGTGGGACGAGCCACGCAGAATCGACGTGGTCTATCGCCGGGCAGTAACCGGCGAGATACTGGCCGAGCTTGAGGCGAGTGAGCGTGTGAACGGTGAGGTTGGCGGCGGGGTTGATGAGGGCGAGAGCGCAATCGGTGGCGAGGGCGGTGGCAGGAGTGGCGAGGGTGACCGGAGCGGTGAGGCCGAGAGCACAATCGGTGGCACGACCGTTGGTACGACCAGCAGCACAGCCACTGGCGCAACCGGCAGCACAACCGGAGCCCATGCGCTCATCTGTGCCGTCGAGCGGGGCCAGACCTGCATGATTGGCGGCTTCAACACCCACGTTGCCCACTCCAAACAGCTCTTTACGGTGCTGCATCTCCCCGAGACAGCAGCCTTTTTGTCCGACGAGGAAAACCGTTTTGTCCGCAGGCACGTTCCCTATACCACGCGCCTGGACAACCAGCATATCGCCCTCGACGCCGTAAAAGCCGACAAAGACCGCTGGATTATCAAACCGGAAGACGGCTACGCATCCAAAGGTGTCTACGCCGGCATAGATTACAGCCCGGCGGATTGGGAAGAACTCATCGACACCTGCAGCGCGCTGCCGTACATCGTCCAATCCTATTGCGAGCAGCGCACGATGTTGAACACGCGACCGATTCCTCTTGATGAAAAGGGCGAGCGACTTTTTGAAACCGCCGAAAAACTCCCTCCCTCCTTTGACGCCACCGCGCTTGAACCGTACAACGTTCTCACGGGGCTTTACCTTTATGGTGGGCGCCTGAGCGGGATTTACGTGCGCGCCGGACAAAAGGGCATCATCGTTGGCTTTGCCGGGGGCATCACCGTTCCCGTCTTTCTCGCAGGCTACGACCCCAAAGCCGGCCTTGCGCTGCGCACACGCTCACTCCAGAACTGCGCACGTGCCCACCCCCACTCCAGTCGAAAGGAAGCCGATGACTGATTCCGCCTTTGATGCCGCTTTCGGTGCCGCCGGTGCCGTTCGTGACGCCCATGGCGCTCGTGACGCCGCCCCCGGTGCCACCTGCGACGCCTCTGACGCAGCTCCGGATGCCGCGACGGATGCCGCGACGCCCGTTCGTGTGCGTTTTGCGCCGTCGCCAACCGGCAATCTTCACATCGGTGGCGCGCGCACCGCGATTTACAACTGGGCCTTCGCGCGTCACAACAACGGGAGTTTTATCCTGCGCATCGAAGACACCGACCCCGAACGCTCAACCCCCGAAAACACCGCACAGATTATCCGGTCGCTCAAATGGCTCGGATTGGACTGGGACGAGGGGCCCGAGGTCGGCGGGGATTTTGGCCCCTACCTCCAAACACAGCGCTTTTCCACGTATCGAGACGCGCTTGAAAAACTCAAGGAAAAAGACGCGGTCTACCCCTGTTTTTGCTCGGCGGATGAGTTGGCGCAAAAACGTGAGGCAGCGCTTGCGGCAAAAAGCTACGCGGGTTACGACCGCAGTTGCCGCGCCATCCCGCGTGAAAAAGCGCAGGCACGTATAGACGCCGGCGAGCCACACACCTGGCGCCTGAAGATACCAAAAGAGCGTAAGGATGTGAGCTTTGAGGACCTCGTTTTTGGCACAACCATCATTCCCATAACGCAACTCGACGACTTCATTCTCATGCGCACGGACGGCACACCCACCTATAACTACGTTGTTTGCGTTGATGACGCGCTGATGGAGATAAGCCACGTCATCCGCGGCGATGACCACCTCTCCAACACCCCCAAACAGATACTCGTCTACGAAGCGCTCGGCGTGCCCGTCCCGCGTTTTGCCCATCTCTCAATGATTCTCGGCGCGGATAGCAAGCGGCTTTCCAAACGACACGGCGCAACCAGCGTTGAAAGCTATCGTGATGCCGGCTATTTTCCCGAGGCGCTGCTCAACTATCTTGCGCTGCTCGGCTGGTCGCTGGATGGCGAAACGACGCTTTTTTCCCGCGACACGCTCGTCAAAAACTTCACGCTCAGCCGTATCTCTAAAAATCCTGCCACCTTTGATGAGACAAAACTCGCCTGGGTCAACGCGAGCTACCTCAAGACCATGGGAGCCACTGCGTTTGTCGACGCGCTCACCCCCCTGCTTGTTGAGCGCCGCCTGGCGCGAGCGGCTGACGTGGCCGCGCATCGCCCGTGGTATGAGGCAATCTATCCACTCGTCGCCGAGCGGGCAAAAACCATGACCGAGGTCATCCCCATGATTGGCTATCTCTTCGGTGACGACGAGGTAGCGCTCGATGAAAAATCGGTGGAGAAGTGTCTGCGCGTTGAGGGCGCCGCCGAAGCACTGACGCGCGCCGCCGAGCTTCTCAGCGATGAAAATCTCAACTGGGAGGCACCAACCATCGAGGCCGTCTTGCGTACCATACCCGATGAGCTGGGCAAAAAACCCAAACTGGTCTTTCAGGCCCTGCGCGTGGCAGTCTGCGGAAACATGGTATCTCCCCCACTCTTCGAATCCCTTGAACTCATAGGCAAACCCCGTGTTCTCATCCGAATAAAACACGCCCTGCCACTGACAATATGTGTGTGACAACGGTTACAGGTCACATGCGAGTTTGTAGTCAAAACGCCTCGCCGAAGCTGAACGATACGCAAGACAGGCGGATGACCCCTGGCTGTCGCACGATGAGTTCTGGGACTCAATCCGAACGTGAGAACAAATGAAACCCTACACACTTCGTTATCTTCGGCTTGCGTTAAACGACCTCGCGGAGATTCAAGAATTTAACAGGCGCTTCTCCAAGAACTACCAAAACGAGACTATAGCCGCACTCAAAACACGTTATGTGTCGCACGCAAAAGCTTGCCGTAAAAGCGAATCGAAGGCGTGCTCTCTATAAATTGCCCACTACCATGGGCAAGTTGTGTGGACACCTTACTTGAGACAACGCCAAAACTGCGTTGTTTGTAACGCGAGCGTGTGGGAGCAGAAGCGGGACGTCGAGGACGCCGT
>JAISFJ010000141.1 GCA_031263665.1 Coriobacteriales bacterium | reverse complement strand
GGCGGCAAGGTCAGCGGTAACATCAGCGTCAGGAGCAGTGCTAACCTCAAAGCTGGGCGGGGGGACAAAGGTGGATTTGGAAGGAGACGCCATCTCAGCCGCAGCCGCGTGTTTGGCTTCGGTCGTCGCGGCCTTATCCCGACCGTGCTTGGCTTTAATTGGCATCGGAGGCGTAGCCTCAACTGCATGCCTGGCTTTGGCCGACGTCGCAGGCGTAGCCTCAACCGCGTGCTTGGCCCTGGTTGCGAGTTCAGGTTCTCTAACGTGCCTGCCAGCAGCCTTCTTCGAGTGCTTCCCAGTCACAGATTCCCCTCAACATGACGACCCCCAACATGGCCACCTTCAGTGCGGCCGCCCTCAGTGCGGCGACCCTCAACACGGCTACCTTTAGCGCGGTCACCCTCAACATGACCGCCCTCCTGATAACGAATGCTCCACCCGCGCGTGATGGTCTGGTTGCGCTCCGGCCCCACCGCGATAAGCGAGACCGAAACGCCCGCCAACTCCTCAATGCGAGCGATGTAGTCACGTGCCGCGCGAGGCAATTCCTCAAAATCGCGACAGCCCGTAATATCGGTTTGCCAGCCGGGCATTTCCTCGTAAACAGGCCTCGCGTGATGAAACGCCGTCTGCGACCCCGGGACCGTGGTGTAACGCCTACCCTCATGCTCATAGGCAACACAAATTTTGATGGTCTCCAAACCGCTTAGCACGTCGAGCTTTGTGATGCAAAGGTCGGTGAGCCCATTTACCTCCGCGGCGTATTTCACAATCACCGCGTCATACCAGCCACAGCGTCGCGGGCGCCCCGTAGTCGTGCCAAACTCGCTGCCCACGCTGCCCAAGGTTACGCCCGTCTCGTCAAAAAGCTCGGTCGGAAAAGGCCCCGAACCAACCCGCGTAATATACGCCTTGGCAATACCCAGCACTTTGTTGATGGCCGTGGGGCCCACCCCGCTCCCAATGGCGGCGCCACCCGCCGTGCACGATGAACTGGTGACAAAGGGATAGGTGCCATGGTCGATGTCGAGCAGTGTGCCCTGCGCGCCCTCAAACAGCACCCATTTTTGCCGGCGCAAAGCCTCGTTGAGCAGCTGGCTCGACTCGGTGATATGGGGAACAATGCGCGGGGCATACGCCAGATACTCGTCGCAAACCGCCTCGGCGTCAAAGGCATCGGCTCCGTACACCTTCACGAGCAGGTCATTCTTCTCGATAAGTGCGGTCTTTACCTTCAGGCGAAAAATATGCTCGTCGAGCAGGTCCTGAACCCGGATGCCCGAGCGCGCGGCCTTGTCCTGATACGCGGGGCCGATGCCGCGCCTGGTCGTACCGATTTCGCTGTCGCCGAGGCGCCGCTCGCTCTCCGCGTCCAAGGCAAGATGGTAGGGCATGATGAGATGAGCATTGCCGGAGACAAGAAGCCGCTCGGTCGAAAAGCCCTCGCGCTCAAGCATGTCCATCTCCTCGATGAGCACGCGCGGGTCGATAACGCAGCCGTTACCGATGAGCGGCGTGATGTTTGGATACATGATGCCGGAGGGGATGAGGTGCAGCGCGAGCCTCTTGTCGCCATGTATGACCGTATGCCCGGCGTTGTTTCCCCCCTGAAACCGCGTCACAAAATCAAAATCACTCGCTATGAGGTCAGTTATCTTGCCTTTACCTTCATCGCCCCATTGGGCGCCCACCAATACGATTCCCGGCATAGGCCCTTCCTGTCTGTCCGAATCCTTTAATTTCCAGAAAATAGTATACCCCAGGATGCTTCCTTTAAGGTAACTCACACCCCTGTCACACTATTGCCCAACAGTTCCTAAGGTGGTGGCGATTTCTGGGGTGGAGAGGGGGCGGCGTTGTTGTGAGGGGAGGGCGTCTAAAAAGGCGCGACCGTACCACTTGGTGAGAAGGCGGGCGTCGGCTAAGATGAGTGAGCCGGTGTCTGTCGAAGAGCGGATGAGTCGCCCTGCCGCCTGCTTTAAGTCGATAATGGCCTCCGGCAAAACGTAGCTCTTCCAGACGTTTCGTTGTCGCAAGGAGCGCTCCAACATCAACGGGTCATTCGGCTTACCAAAGGGGAGCTTGGGGATTATCACGCAGCGCAGCGTGTCACCTGGCGCGTCAAAGCCCTCCCAAAAGGAGCGTAGCGCAAACAGGCTGAGAGCTTCATTTTCCAAAAACTCATCGCGCAGGCGCTTGGCAGAAAAACCCCTGGTCTGGCAGCGTAGCGTAATGTTTGCCTCAGCCAAGGGCTCTTTGAGGCGCTCGTACATGCCCTCCATGTCGCGGCGATTGGTAAACAGCGTGAGCGTGCCACCGCCGAGCGCGACGTGAGTCTCAAAGATGAGGGCCTCTAAGGCATCACGGTAGCCGGCGGCGTTGGGCTCAGGCATATCCGTCGGCAGATAGACCGTCATGTTGTGCTCAAAATCGTAGCCCGACGTAAACTGAACGGCTCGCCACAACTCGGGCTCAAGGCGGTCGAGTGCCGCGCCGCGTGCAAAATACCCAAAATCCTCGCCCGCCGCCAATGTCGCCGAGGTAAAAATCACGCTCATCATCTCGGGATAAAACCGCTCAAGCAGCATCTCGCCGATGTCGAGACGAGCGGCAATCAGCTTATCGCGGGCGCTCTGTTGGCGGCGGTCGAGCTCAGCGTAGTACACGTAGCCCTCATTCTCGCCATCGAGTATCAAAACGAGCGATTCGAGCGCTGCCTTGAGGCTGGCAATGAGCCCGGCGAGGTCGCCTTGTGTCTCCAAAAGCTCGCCAAACTGCTCGCTGTAACTCATGATGTCGCGGCAGGATTTCCAAAGCTTCTCAACACGGGCGGCAAGCGAAGAGCCAACGGATGCAAGCGAGCCCCAAAGCCCGCTTTCGCGTACGCGCGCGTCAATCCAGAGCTCAACCTGGTTGTAGCTGCTCTGCTCGGCAAGCTCACACAGGTCTTTGATTTGGGAGAAAAACGACTCCGCGATGGTCTCAACCGTATGGGCTTCCTCACGTGCCGCGGCTATCATTTTGAGAAGTGGCGAGGCGCCGTCGAGCGGGGTGGCCAGGCGCTCCATCGCCGCGAGCGTGCCGCTAAAACTCGCAAGTCCCATGAGGGTCTGCCTGAGAGAACGCGGCTCCAGAGCGTAACTCAGTTGATGGCGCGCCTCGCTTTCCATGCCGTGCGCCTCGTCGATGACCCACTGACGAATGGGGGGCAGGATGCCGCCGTCCGTCTCCATATCACAAAACAGCAGGGCATGATTGGTGAGCACAACATCCGCTCGCTTAGCAGCGCGTCTCGCCCCGTGAAGCAGGCAATGTTGATAAAAACGGCAACGATGCTTAAGGCAGTCCTCGGCGCTCGCGCATATCTCGTAGCGGGGCAGTTCGCGCCAGAACAGCGCGAGCGGGTCCAAGTCGCCCCGGGCGCTCTGGCAGACAAAGGAGAGCAGCATCGCGACCAGTGCTGGCGGCGCCGTCGTCTCAAAATGCCGGTCCTCGCGCGTAAGGTTCATGAGTTTTCTGAGGCAGGGATAGTGATCATAGCCTTTTAAGGCGACGTAGCTCACGCCGTTGGGCAAAGCGGAATCGAGCCGGGGCAACTCATGATACATGAGCTGGTCGAGCAGGGCGTTTGACTTGGTCGCCACGCCACAGGTTACCTCATTGCTCTGCGCGAACAAGACAAGCGGCACGAGATAGGCCATCGACTTGCCCACGCCGGTGCCCGCCTCTATCGCCCGATGGGTCTGACTGTTCAGCGCCTCCGCGATTTCTGCTGCCATGAGAAGCTGCTCAGCTCGCGGCTCATAGTTCCCATACATCTTGGCGAGCAGGCCCCCGGGGGCAAACGCACGCTCGACTTCGTTTTCGTC
The DNA here is from genome assembly GCA_031263665.1 of Coriobacteriales bacterium. Taxonomy (GTDB): domain Bacteria; phylum Actinomycetota; class Coriobacteriia; order Coriobacteriales; family UBA8131; genus JAITEK01. The sequence continues at coordinate 886 of JAISFJ010000141.1, read as the reverse complement.
GACTTCCTGGTGTATGAGGATGCCACCGTCAATCTCGATGGCGTCGGTTTTTTGGCGGAGCTTTTGAGCGCTCTGACGTGCCGAGCGTGCCTCCGCAAGCGAAAATCTCACCTTTTCGGCGTCGGCACTGGCGCTCGCGCTGGCTGCCACCTGCGCGAACACCTTTCTGAGCGGCCAAGTTGTTTGAGGAAACAACTTCGCGAAAAGAGCCGGCAGGCCGGTTGGCAGGTCACGTATACCCACCAGCAGAATACGCCAGATAACGCAGAGCGCCTCGACGTCGTCAATCGCGCGGTGCGTGGACGAAGGCGCGCAAAACAGCGTACTCAGCGTCTGGAGTTTGTGCTCGCGCAACCGTGGCAGGGCGATACGCGCGAGTTCGAGCGAGTCTATCCAGCGTTCCTCATCGCCAAGCGTACTGGTTGCCAACGCCGCCTGCGCAAGAAAGCCGCGGTCAAAAGGGGCGTTATGAGCAATCATCAGACGGTCGCCAACAAAGCTGTCCAACTCGTTAAGCGCCTCGGTCGCGCTCGGGGCGCCTTGCACATCCTCGTCGGTGATGGCGGTAAGTTCGGTAATGTAGGGCGGAATTGAACGGCCGGGGTCCACAAAGGTGGAGAAGCGCGCGATGATTTCCGCCCCGTGCATAATGGCGGCGGCGACTTCGATGAGCGAGTCGCGCTCGGGGGAAAATCCTGTCGTCTCAGTATCGAGCACGACGTATTCGTCCTCAAAAAGGCCAAAACTGGCGTCTTGCGCGCGCTCTGCCATCGTCTCATAGCGAGCAATGACATCCTGGTCAGTACCGGGAATCAGTGTCTCATGCAGCGTGGGATTCACTGCGCCCGCGCTTTGGATACGTGCCCGTCGTTGGGGACGGTGGGGG
>JAISFJ010000110.1 GCA_031263665.1 Coriobacteriales bacterium | reverse complement strand
CGTGTGTAAATTGGGAGATTCTTTGGCGGCTGGAGTTTGATTGCGGCTGGAGATTTTCAAGAAGTACCCTTACATCATGATTCTATTACAAGGAGGCATCGCGCCTGTGAGCAACCAATCTGCGAGTGACCTGCCCAAAAGTTACGACCATCGGCAGATAGAGAAGCCGTTGTTTGATGCCTGGTTTGCGGGGGGCTATTTCAGTCGTGACGTGGCTGGTTTTGCCAGCGCGCACAAGCCGTCTTATACGGTGGTCATCCCTCCGCCTAATGTTACGGGGATGCTCCACATGGGCCACGCGCTCAACAACACGCTCCAGGATATCCTCATCCGCAAGGCGCGTATGCAGGGGCACCCCACGCGCTGGATTGTCGGCACCGACCACGCGGGTATCGCCACGCAGAACAAGGTTGAGCAAAAGCTCGCTGCCGAGGGCAAGACGCGTTTTGACGTGGGGCGCGAGGCCTTTGTTGAGGCGTGCTGGGAGTGGCGGAAAAAGTACGGCTCCACCATCATTGAGCAGCTCAAAGGCATGGGGTGCAGCTGCGATTTTGCCGACGAGAAGTTCACGATGGACGCCGATTACGCGACGGCGATACGCAGGGTTTTTGTCGACTGGTACAAGGCAGGCCTTATCTATCGGGGCCATCGCATCATCAACTGGTGTCCGCGTTGCACAACGGCGCTTGCCGACGACGAGGTGGAGCATCAGGATGAGGCTGGGCATCTGTGGCATCTGCGTTACCCGCTCGTTGAGCCGGTGGGGGACGTGAGCTACCTTGTGGTTGCGACCACGCGCCCGGAGACCATGCTCGGCGACACGGGTGTGGCCGTCAACCCGGGCGACGAGCGTTACGCGGCGCTCATTGAGGCGGGCGCTTGTGTCCGATTGCCGCTGGTGGAACGCGAAATTCCCGTGTTTGCCGACGACTACGTGGATGCCTCTTTTGGCACCGGTGCCGTGAAGGTGACTCCGGCGCATGACCCCAACGACTTCGACATGGGAAAGCGCCACGACCTTGAGCAAATCAACATCTTCACCGAGGAGGCCATCGTTAACGAGAACGGCGGGCGCTTTGCGGGCATGACACGCGATGAGGCGCGCGAGGCCGTTGTCGCGGCGTTTGAGGATGCTGGTCTGCTCGACCACATTGAGGAACATGACCACGCGGTGGGGCATTGCTACCGCTGCAATACGACCATCGAGCCGTGGCTTTCCGAACAGTGGTTTGTTCGGATGCGGCCGCTTGCCTCACCCGCCATCGCCGCGGTGCGTGAGGGTCGCGTTGTGTTTAATCCCCAGCGCTGGGAAAACGTCTATTTTCAGTGGATGGAAAACATCCGCGACTGGTGCATCTCGCGCCAACTGTGGTGGGGGCATCGCATCCCCGTGTTTTACTGCGACAGCTGTGGGTGGATAGATGCCTCTGAGACCGATGTCGAGACCTGTCCTGTCTGCGGGGCCGCCGTGCGTCAGGATGAGGATGTGCTCGACACGTGGTTTAGCTCGCAGCTGTGGCCGTTTGCGACCTATGGTTGGCCGGGCGATGTCAGCGGCGACGAGGGCGCTGGCGGCGACGAGGGCGCTGGCGGCATCAGTCAAGCGGGCGATTCCGGCGCCGCGACGCTTGCCCCCGCACTCGCCAAGGAGTTCGCCACCAACTATCCCACCCAGGTGCTTTCCACCGCGCGCGACATCATTTTTCTCTGGGTGGCACGCATGGTGATGAGTTCGCTGTACTTCCTCGACGGCGAGGTGCCCTTCAAAGACGTGCTCATTCATCCCACCGTGCTCGACAAATACGGTAACATCATGTCCAAATCGCGCGGCAACGGCATCGACCCACTCGAGCTCATCGAGGAATACGGTGCCGACTCCATGCGCTTTGGACTCGCGCTGCAGGTCACCGGCTCGCAGGACCTCAAGTTCGACAAAGACAAAATCATGACGATGGCGCGCAACTTTGCCACAAAGATATGGAACGCCGCGCGTTTTGTGAGCATGAATCTGACCGATTTTGACCTGGAAGCCGCGCGCGATGAGTCGAGTGGCCGTGTTGCTCCGCTTATCGCTACCGATGCTGACCGCTGGATACTCTCGCGGTTGGCGCGCCTTTTGACTTCAGAGGTGGCCCAGGGGCGTGACGACTACGATTTTGGTGCCGTCGCTCGCAGACTGTACCGCTTTTTTTGGAGCGAATTTTGCGATTGGTATATCGAGTTTTCTAAAAACCAACTTTCCATGGGAGGCGTTGAGCGCGTCGCCGCCGAGCGTAATCTCGTGTTTGTGCTCGATACGGCGCTGCGTCTTTTGCACCCCTTCATGCCGTTTCTCACGGAGAAAATATGGCTTTCTCTGCCGCATGGTGATGGGCGGCCCTCGCTCATGGTTGCCGCCTGGCCCGAAGCCGCTGATTTAGCCGATTACGTTAACGCGGATGCCGAGCGCGCAATCGACGCCCTCTGTGCGGTGGTCGGCGCCGTGCGTGGTGCTCGCGCGCGCTACGGGATTTCGCCGAAGGAGCCGCTTGACGTTGTGGTAAAGGTGACCGACGCGGACGCCCGTGCTGCTTCATCTCTTGCCGAGACGCTCGTCGCCCAAACGGCACAGGTTCAGGCGATGGCGCGAACGGCAGGTTTTGAGGTGTCTGTCGACGCGGTAAAGCCCGCACAGTCCGCGGTCACTATCGCCGCGCCTCTTGAGATATACGTTGTGCTCGAAGGGCTGGTCGACTTTGAAGCCGAGCGCGCGCGTCTCGTCAAGACGCGGGACAAAAAGCTATCCGACCTTGAGAAACTTGAGAAGAAGCTGGCAAACGAGGGTTTTTTGGCCAAGGCGGACATCACCATCGTCGAGAAGGCTCGGACCGATGCCGCCGACCTTTCCGCCGCGCTGGCTCAAATCGACCAACAACTCGCCGACTTGGATTAACGTGTGCCTATCGGGTGTGACAGAGGGACTCTACGACGAGGCGCTCGGCATCTTGCGCGATGCATTGGCCTTTGGTATTGAGCCCTCGCTTGCGGGGATAACGGCGCTCATGCGCGAGCTTGGTGAGCCACAGCTTCGGTATCCCTGCATACAAATTGCTGGTACAAATGGCAAATCATCGACGGCCCGATTCACGGCTGCCTTTCTTCACGCGTGTGGTCGCAAGGTAGGGCTGTATACCTCGCCCGAACTGGTCGAATACCCTGAGCGCATGGAACTTGATGGCGAGGTGGTTTCGCGTGCGTGCTTTGCCGACGCGGTTCTTGCCGCGCACGAGGCCAGCCAGAGGGCCATCGCTTCCGGCGAGATTGAAGTTATTACCGAGTTTGAGCTGCTTACCGCCGCGGCGTTGTGGCTGTTCGCCGAAGAGCGGGTGACGTTTGCGGTGTTGGAGGTAGGGCTCGGCGGGCGCTGGGACGCGACGAGTGTCGTCAACCCCAAAGTCGCCGTCGTCACGGGCATCGACCTCGACCATACGGCCATTCTCGGTGACAGTCTCGAACAGATAGCTGCCGAGAAAGCCGCAATCATCAAGCCGGGAAGCATCCCCGTGCTCGGCCCTGGCACCACTGCCACCCGTGAGGTATTCCTTGCCCGCTGCCAAGAAGTCGGTACTGCGCCGGTCATCGTGGGGGAGAGTGGGATAGGGGGGACGGAGGCAACTGGGACAGGGGCAACTGGGACAGGGGGGACGGGGGGGC
>JAISFJ010000036.1 GCA_031263665.1 Coriobacteriales bacterium | reverse complement strand
TGGCCACCGTATCGCTTCTTCTCGATAAGACTGTCATTGCGAATGTGCCGGTCACGCCCCTGCTACGCTCGTTTCTTTTCTTTTTATGCCTCACCGCGGCCTGCTGGTGCTCCTTTTATTGGCTGCGCCAATTAGCGCACACTTCGCGCGTCGCGGCCGCCTTGTTTGCTTTCGGGTCAATCGTATTCAGTGAGTTGCTGGTCTTTTTTCTTCAATTGTTTCCGCTTTCTACCCGATGCTCGGCTTTTGCCCTTCTTGCTCTTTCGCAGGTCATTCTCATCATGTTTGTGCGAAATCAGGAGGCTATATCGGACGTATTGCCCTACGCGAGTGATGGATTCTTCCATTTTGTGAAAGTGAACATATCAAACAGCTCGTTTCTTATCACCATAGCGATTGGCGTCTATTGTGTTGCCGTCCCTCTGGGGATGTCGCGCGCCTATTATGAAAATCTGGGCTTTCTTTTTACCACGCCCTTTCAGGTCATCTTTCTTTTGCTGGTAATAATTCTCTCGGTAACCTGGGTAGTCCTCATCGGCATGGGCAAAGAATCCGCCTATACCACGTTGTTCTGGATTGTCGCTCAGTTGATTTTGGCGCTGGCTATCGTATTCTATTCGATTTCTCCGACGGTACCACAAATCGGTGCCCTGCTCACGCGCCTGGCTTCAACCTTTGTCTGGGCCTTCATCTGGTTTACCACCATCGCGTTTATCAATCACGGCTGGCGCAACCCTTATTACTACGTGACCTCAGGTTGGTTTGCCCTCGTGCTACCCCAAAACCTTGGCTATCTCATTGCCGACGGCTCACTTAAAATTCCCGGTAGCCAGCCCATCATACTGGCGATTATGAGCTTGCTCCTTCTGGTCTCGGCACAGGTGTTTTTCGTCCGCCTGTTCAAAACCTCAGGCACCCCCAACCTCACTCACTCTCCTATAAAGCAAGAACAGAAGCCTCTGCAAAATTTCATGGGCTTAAGCGACGAGACAGATTTTTCCGTTGAGCACAGAAAGGGCCAGTTGGAGGTAAAGCTGGCGGCCCTGGGGAAAATGTTCACGTTAACCGACCGGGAAGTTGAGATACTTTCGCTGTTTGCGCTCGGCTACACCCAAAAGAAGGTCGCGAACGAACTTCACTTGTCAACGGACACGGTTCATACCTACATCAAACGCGTCTACAAAAAGACCGATTTTCACTCCCGCAACGACATCTTAGATTTCATGCAGGAACATCTCTAAGGGAGTGCTAATTAAATGCTGTTGGCCCCGGCAAGGTATGATTTTTATACCTTGCTGGCGAGGCTTGTCAAGACCGAAGAGCGAAGCGTGCCTTTACAAGCCGTCGATGGTGAGTCATTTTCGCATCTGGCAAGGCGAGTGACATCAGGACTAGCAGGGCTAATGCTGGTGTTACGGGGCGCAGCCAGAGGCGAAAATGGCCGCCAGGTGGCGTGACATGATTTAATCAGTGCTTCCCTAAAGGCTGCGTAGGGCCATGGGCATGGAGGGGGCGCAGAGTACCAGCGCGGTGGCGAGGTTATAAAACAGCATCGCAGCGTAGAGGGTCTCAAAGGGCGGGCTTTCGTCCTCTTCGTCCAACGCTGTCGCTGCCTGCTTCAGTGAGTCCTCAAAGGCCCAGACATCGACATTAAAGACTGCGGCCCGCCCCCCGAGGCGTTCTTTGAGGCTCAGTCGGTCGAGCGTGGTTTTTGCTATGGTGTTGATGACGATGAGCTGCTCGGTGTGCCCTTTGCAAAGCGTCATCAAACTACCGTATTCTTTTATCAGGGCAAGCCTTTGTACGGGAGTGCTCAACAGTTCGCTTCCGTTTAAGGCATCCGCTCTTTTTGACAGCCGCGCAACGCATGATTCACTGACGGAGACTCCTAATTCTCTGGTCAGGGCAACAATACGGGCAAGCGACGGCCCCGCGCTCATCAACTCCAGAATATGACCCAGCTTGTCGTTTGCGCCGCAGCCGGACGCCCCGATGTGCTCATGGTCATCGGTGTGTCCGCCTATGGGGATGCCCGCTTTTTGCAGTCTTTTGAGGAAAGCCTCCAGCGGCACATCGCGGCCACTCAACACAAACGCGACCCAAAGCGCCAACGTTCCCCCCGCGGCGTCGGGTGCTTTGGAGAGCTTGCTCGTCATCGCGCCATCGCCGTTGAGCTCAGGCCCCAAGCTGTCAGGTCCGCGCCCGTCGATACAGGAAGCTACTATACATTCGGTCGTCGGGGTATAGGCGAGGTCCAAGATGTCTCGTATCTTCCGCGTTAGACTGCCATCGCCATCAGGGACGATGCCTCCAACCGCCTGAGGCCCAAGCATACCGAGCCCGCTGATTTTACCCGTGAATGATTTTTGCTCCATGATTGCTTTGCTCCCGTCCTGCAAGATGCCTGGCCAACTCCTTGGCCAATCTTGAAATGCACCAGCTCACCGATACTTAAGCATAGCAAGCGTCATTCATCCCGCCGCCCCTGTTCCAGGGGATAAACTCAGCCCCTTTCAGGGGATTCGCTTTTTGCAGGGAGAAAAGAGGCGGAGAAAAACTCATCTCCAAGCGGGAATTACGTAAAAGTAGGGAAAATCGTCACAGAATGCGGGTGGCAAGACGGGTGATATTGTAGTTACAGGTTTTCACCGGTGTTGGACAGGACTGAGTTGGGACAGGAGGACGAGGGGCATGTGTCTCGCTTGTGCAATTACTGATGTTTTAGGGCTTTTATTACGGCCAGGGCGGCGGTTCCGGTTAGGGAGCCTGTTATGCAGGCGACGACGGCGAGGAAGGGGAGGTTGAGCAGGATGGCTGGGGTCTCGAGCAGTAGGCACGCGACGAGTACCTGAGCGATGTTGTGCGTCACGGCCCCCACCATGCTCACCACCACGACGCTCACTTTGTTCGTGCGCTTGAGCAACCACATCAACGCAAAGGATAGCAGGCCGCCGGCGAGGCTGTAGGCGATAACCATGGGCGAGCCCGTGAGCATGGCCGCGATGCCAGCTTTGACGAATACCAAAAAGAACGCGACTCGCGCGTCGAGCAGATAGAGCGCGACCAAAACGACCACGTTCGCAAGCCCCAGCTTAACTCCGGGCAGCGTTACGGGAAGCGGAATCATTGCCTCAACAGCGCCTAATACGAGCGAAAGCGCCACGAGCAGCGCGATACGTACCAGATTGACGACGGATGAGCGCACGGCACCGAATCCTTTCGCGTTATCCGGCGATGGTATCCACCGGCGGGGTGGAGTCGGCGGGATCACTGGAGCCGTTGGGGTCAGCGGGACCATTGGAACCGTTGGGGTCGCGCGCGCCGTTCTCGTCGCGCGCCTCTATGGCAACCACCAGTTTGTGGGGGAGACAAACCACGGTCTGCCCCGGCTCGCGTATCTCTCCCTGCTCCACGCAATTCTGATTGGGGCAATCGGCGGATTCGACGCAGACCTGCCCGCCCGCTATGCGCACGGTGTTAAAGCCCAGCGCGGTTTGTATGACATGGCGTGCGTCCTCGTCAAGAGAAAACCGGTGCTTCTTTTTCTCGCTGTCCGTCACCACAACAACACCGCCGGTGCCGCCCCGCGCGTAAAGGCCGGTCGCGCCCCACGCAAGCAGCGCCACAGCAAACAATCCCGCTCCCAACAAAAGGTTGCGGCGGGTGTACGCTCGCCCTTTTTGTCCTGTCCCCGTTTTCATAGCAGATTGATGCTGGCGTCGCGCGAGCAGATGACCTCCCCTTCGCTGTCCACAAAAATCCCTTTGAGAGACGCCTGGGCGTCTGAGTCTATGAGCTCAAGCGCCGCATTCGCGCCCATGAGAAAAGTCGTTGTCGACAGGGCATCACCCGTCGTCGAAGACGTTGAGATGATGGTGGTAGAGGCCAGGTCGGTCTGCACGGGATAGCCCGTGCGGGGGTCGAGAATGTGGTGATAAAACACGCCATCGGCCTCAAAGCCGCGCTCGTAGGGCCCGCTTGTGGAGACCGATTGGTCGCTCAGAGGGACACTGCCGATAATGGCGCCGCGCGACTCAAAGGGGTCTTGAACGCCAACATTCCAGGGGCTGCCATCCGGCTTGCTGCCCAAAACGTAAACGTTGCCGCCGAGGTTGATGTTCGCGCTCTGGCACCCGCCCTCTTTGAGAAGCGCCACCACGTCATCGGCGATGTAGCCCTTAGCGATACCGCCCAAATCGAGCTTCGCCTGAGAATCCGCGAGCGTAACGGTGTTGCCTTTAACCTCAATGTTGCGGTAGTCGATGTGCTCAAGAGCCGCTGCCAACTCGCCGGGCTCAGGGATGATGCCTTCGGAGAAGTCCCAGAGGCAGGTTACCGCGCCAATGCTGATGTCAAACAGCCCGCCCGAGAGCTCGCTGAACTCGTGAGCGCGAGCGATGATGTCCGCCGTCTCGCTGTGCACCTCAACCGGCGCGCCGGCCGCGGCGTTTATCTGATAAATGTCGCTGCCCTCGCGGGTGCGGGAGAATATGTCCTCAAAAAAGACGAGGCGCTCATACACGCTATCGAGCAGCTCCTGAGAACAGTACGCGCTTATGTCGATGACGGTGTCGAAGAGGAACTCCGTGAGCGTCGCGGGCTCGGCGGCTGTGTCGGCTGTGGCGGCATCGGTGGCGGTGGCGGAGTCGGGGGCGGTCGCGTTGGAGCCGTCGGCGTTGGCTCCACTGGCATCCGCGTCCGATGAGGCACCGGGCGTGGAGCAGGCGCTCAAAACACCCATAAGCGTACCGCCACACAACAGGGCAGCACCTCCAAAGAGTACGGTTATAAAATCCCGACGACGCAGCACCCTTTTCCCTCCGTCAGTCTAGAGCTTGTAGAGCTCGTAGAGCTTGTAGAGTAAGTTTATCACAACTAACTTGAAGTTGAGCGGGGCGGGACACTCTTGCGGATTATATTCCTATTTTCCAGGTACCTCGTTCTCGGAAGGCTGGGATGGTCTGGCGGCGCGCGGCGTTGAGTTGAGCGGAAGGCGCAAGGCCCGCCTCTCGTGCGTAATCCGTGAGTTTTACGATGCGCTGGCCCCGCAGATAAGCGAGCCGTTTGTGCAGCGATTCGCGAAGCACGCGTGACAGCAACAGAGACATTCCCTCAATAGTATGGGAATCGGCATACGTTTGGAACAGCGGATAGTAGTCGCGCTGCTTTCCCTTGTTGCGGATGATAACGGGGGGATAGCCGAGGGCGGCGAGTTGCAGGTTAAGCAGCACGCGCCCCATACGGCCATTGCCATCACAAAACGGATGGATACTCTCAAACTCAAGATGAAACTGGGCAATGGCATCAACAAAATAGCGGTCATGCTCACTGTTGTAGGTGGCGAGAAGCTCGTCGAGCAAGCCGGGGACAAATTCGGGCGGCGGCGCGATATGCCTGCCAACACGCACATACTCGCCCTCGCGACGCAGTCTCCCCGCGTAACGGTCATCGATGCCACCGAGCAGCATCTGATGAAGCAAAACGATGGTTTCAACATCCAGCGAAAGGGAGGAGCGCTCATCAAGATACTCGATAACACGCGCAAGGTTCTTCGCCTCAAAAAGCTCGCGAACGCTGACGGAGCGCATGACCTCCTGCTCCAGCAAGATTCGCTCGGTGTCTTTAAGACTGAGCGTTGAGTTCTCGATGGCATTGGAATTGTAGACCTGCTCCGGCAGTTCGCTTTCCGCAAGGAGGCCGAGAAGGGACTCCCTGCCCGTTTTGAGCAGTTCGTAATCCTTCCTCAGCGCGGCTATTTGTTGTCGTGTTTTCTCGTCAATCATAGGAGCTATTCTACAAGATTCACGTTAAAATAGCAAATCACCGTGAATTATTGATAAAGGCGGGAGAGATTCACGGTATCGTTCACGGTTATAGGTCACGCCTTGGGTTGCAGGTTTTTAACCGGTATCCTCATGGTTGTTTCCATGTTGTCGTGCAGTTTTGAGCTCTCAACGGAGGGGAGCGAATGCAGCTTTTGCGCTCTGTCGCTCAGGTAATTATTGAGGGCCTTTGCTCGCGCGCTGCTAAAACGGGAATCTCCCACATCTCCCTTGGGTGCTTTTATAATCGTAGACGGCAGCAGCGCCAACTGGTCCTTCTGCTTATCACCGATTAAATATCTCGCCTGGTTGTCGAGCGTCATGTTTAACGCCCCGCGGTAATAGTTCAATCGCCCTTGCAAAAATTCCTCGTTCTCCAAGTCTTTTGTTGCCTCGCCGGTAAACAGGCTCAGATTGTTGTCAAAAATCGGTGACAATCCTACGACCAATCCGGTATCATTTTCGCGGAGCAAACCGTAGTTGCCCGTATGTCTGTCAGAATTGGCTATCAGAGCGTCGAATACCAGCATACTTCTGAATTCCTCAACCGCGTCGTCGCTTATTTGCGAGAGCATTCCAAGCGTGCTTGCAACGCTGAGTTTCTTCAAATTCTCATCTGACACACAAAGCCCTATCGGAACAAATGAGAGGTCTTTCGTATTAAACAACTCGCAGGTAGTACAAACTTTGCCCTGCCACCTCTCCAAAGTGTACGTCACGTGCTTCAACCCCATTTTTTCGGCGATGCCAGCGGCGAAATATTCGGCGTATGGTTCCAAACCGATATTAGCCGCCTGAAGCCAAAACCCCGCTTTGTAGAGTACTTTTTTGCCGTCTACTTCTCGCCAGGCTTTCGGAAACGACCCCGAAACCGAAAGTTCACTCGGCAGGCCGCCTCCAACTTCCCTGTTCACATGATTACCGGTATATGCGATGAGTTGCAAAACCTCATCAAATTCATTGTCGTAGAGGTTGTAATCTTCCCAACGCTCTTTTGACCCTTTGGGCACGACCGAGTAGGCATCATTGAGCGAGACGCCTTTGGATATATTGATAATCGCCTCGGTATCATCGGCCGACACGTTAAAAGGCTTCAGTATCTCCTCCAAATAAGACCTGCCCCTGGGTATCCGTCTTGATTCCAGCCAACGCATAAATTCCGACTCGTCAGTTTTGTCGATTATATTCAGCGGCAATAACTGCTTGTTATTTGCGTCGATTTCAAAACCCGCAACGGCAATGGCGCCAAAAGCGTCTTTGCTTATCGTGCACTCGGATAATACCGTATCGTACATCCTCAGTTCATAGACCGTTTGTTTTGGCATTCCCATGTTGTTCCTTGTGTTCTTCCTGGAATAGCGGGGACGAGGTTACTGCTAGTCAATACCGAGTAAATCGACAAGCAGAGAGGCGGCTTTTTTGAGAGTATCCGCTTCCTGTTTGAATCTCCCAGATGTCACCAGTCCCCCCAATCCGCTCTCACGGAATCTACGGAGTCAAGCGTACCTGAAGCTTCATCGGTTGCCGAAAGACTGAGCGGCACACGAATCGTCTCTATCGGGACGCCTAATTCCTCGGCGGTAAAGACGGGGTCAAAAACGTAGCCTTGTGACTCGAACAGCTCACGGGCGCCCTGTTGCCTGTCAACCAACGCCACAACCCGTGTGACCGTACAGTCCAGCTCATCCTCAACAGCATGAATGGAATCCAAAATTGAGCCACCGCTTGTGGCCACATCATCAACAATGAGCACTCTTGACCCTTTAGCCAACGGCCCTTCTATGCGCTTGCACCGCCCATGGTCTTTTTGGGTTTTGCGGACATAAAAGGCGGTTTTTGGGCTGCCCACTTCGTAAGACACCGCGGCAACCGCTGAGGCGATGGGGTCGGCGCCCATGGTCAATCCACCAATCGCATCGTACTCATCTGAGGGGATGTGCTCAAGAAGATAGCGCGCCAAATGATACGCGCCCGCAGGATGAAGCGTAACGAGCTTCCCATCAAAATAAAAGTTGCTCATAACCCCCGAAGCGAGCTTCGTAGGCTTAAGCACAAGCGCCTCCTCAACAAGAGGACGAAGCAACTCCCGATATTCACTCGCACCCATACGCTGCACCATTATCTCCTCCCGACGCGCGTAAATTGCACCCTACACTTTACCACATAGCCCTGAGCCGTCATTGCCAGTCATATCTTCTGTGTTGGAATTAAAACGCTACTGCTCAGACCCTGCCGAATCGTCAATAACCCTTGTTTCAGATTCCCGGCTCAACTCAGCGATACATTGCTCGCAATACATTTTTAGCGGCACTATATCGTTGGTAATCGTCTCCCAAAGATAATCAGTACGAAAATCACCATAATGATGAGCCGCTATGTTACGCATCTTTATTATCTGTCGCCAAGGAACACCGGCATGTAAGTTCTTAAATGTTGAAGAAAGATGAGTCGCCAATTCTCCAATCTGCAGGACACTCATTGCTGTGGTGTTTCTGTAAATGAAGCTACCAGTAAGCGCTTCTTTAGAATTGCCCAGCACTTTTTTGGTTTCTTCTATTTCATCGCAATAGATGATAATCTTTTCCAGAATGGACTTATCGCGCTCATCGGTAGATGAAGAGTCACTGCTCATAGACAATCACCTCATAAGAGGCGATGCGAGCCTTGAATTCCTCACTGAGAGCATCATCAGTGAGAAGGTCTACCGATGTTCCAAAAGTGTCCTCTAAAGCAAGCTGGAAACCTGCCAATTGGATGAGGCCACGAAGCGCCCCGCGGTCAATAATCCGAAAGTCCAAATCACTATTAGTGGTGGGTGTGCCAACAGCATATGACCCAAAGAGAGACACCTTGGCAACACCGTACTGTCGAGCAATCGGTGCTACCCTTCGAGATATTTCCGGTATGTCGTAATATTGAGCTGACTTCATCTCTATCACCAACAGCAGTATACCATCGACACAGCTCAGCTGTTTACGTGAACATGATTAAAAGCTCTGGTGCATCAGATTTTAGAGACATTCCTCACTTCTTTTTTCTTGATGCTTTACTAGTGGTAGATGTTCTGTAAAGCGAGAAAGGAACCGTGTGTGTCGGCGCAGAGGTGACACGCTTACGCTGCGTCGGTGAATTGGGAGTTGTAGAGGGTGGCGTAGGGGCCGGCGGCGGCTAGGAGTTCCGCGTGGCTTCCCTGTTCTACGATGTCGCCGTTTTCCATCACGAGGATTAAGTCGGCGTTGCGGATGGTGGAGAGGCGGTGCGCGATAATGAAGCTCGTGCGGCCGGCCATGAGGTTATCCATCGCTTTTTGGATGAGTAGTTCGGTACGCGTGTCAACCGACGAAGTCGCCTCATCGAGAATGAGTATCTTGGGGTCGTGCAGCACGGCGCGCGCGATGGTGAGCAGCTGCTTTTGTCCCTGCGAGACGTTGGACGCCTCCTCGTTAAGCAGCATGTCGTAGCTGTCGGGTAACGTTGAGATGAAGTGGTCGGCCTGTGCGACACGCGCCGCCGCACGCACTTCATCATCGGTTGAGCCGAGCTTGCCGTAGCGGATGTTGTCGGCGATGCTGGCGTTGTATAGCCAGGTCTCCTGTAACACCATGCCGAAAAGCGAGCGCAGGTCGTCACGCTTAAACTGCCGGATGTCATGGCCGCCCACGCTAATCGCACCCTCATCCACATCATAAAACCGCATGAGCAGCTTGACGATGGTCGTTTTGCCGGCGCCGGTATGGCCCACGATGGCGATTTTCTGGCCCGGCGCGACCGTCGCTGAGAAGTCGTGGATGACGGGTTTGTTGCTGTCGTAACCAAAGCGCACGTGGTCAAAGTTCACCGCGCCAACCACGTGCTCGGGGTCAACGGCCTCATCGTCGCTGACGTCTGACGCGAGCTCTTCTTCCTCAAGAAAACCGAAGATGCGCTCGGCGGCAGCCATGGTTTGTTGCAGCACATTGGATATTTGCGAAAGCTGCATGATGGGCTGCTGAAAACTGCGCATATACTGCATAAACGCCTGAATGTCGCCGACGGTCACACGCCCCTGAATGGCGAGCCAGGCGCCCATGACGCAGACCACCACATAGCCAACGTTGCCGATGACATTCATGATGGGCATCATCATACCGGAGAAAAAATTCGCCCGCCAGGCCGCGTCATACAGCGTGTCGTTGCTCTCGGAAAATTCCTCAAGGGCGCGCGCCTCACCGTTAAAGGCGCGCACGATGGTGTGCGCTCCGTAGTTTTCTTCCACCATGCCGTTGACCTCGCCGAGGTATTCCTGCTGCGCGAAAAAGTGCTTCTGCGAACGCCCCACGATGAGCGCGACCACGCCCACGGAAACCGGCAGGACAAACAGGGCGATGAGCGTCATGACCCAGCTGATGGAAAACATCATGATGAGAATCCCCACGATGCTCGTAACCGAGGTGATGACCTGCGTCACGGACTGGTTGAGGCTTTGCTGGATGGCGTCTACGTCGTTGGTGATGCGGCTCATCACGTCGCCGGTTGCCACCTTGTCGTAATACGAGAACGGCAGGCGCATAATCTTCTCATCGATGTCGCGCCTCAGCGAGTAGCAAATTCGGTTGGCCACACCCGTCATGATGAAGCCCTGCACAAACTGGAAAAGCGCGCTGATGAGATAGAGCCCGGCAAGCAGGATGAGGATGTGACCGATGGCGGTGAAATCCGGGCCGCTTCCCGTGCCGGCAATCTGGGCCATGACGCCCTCAAAAAGTATGGTGGTTGCCTCGCCGAGTATCTTGGGCCCAATGATGGCAAACACGGTTGAGACCATGGCAAAAAGTATGACGATAAGAACCGCCGCCCGGTGTCTGCCGAGGTAACTGAGCAGTTTTGCAAACGTGCCTTTGAAGTCGCGGGGCTTTTCTCCCCGCATCATGTTGCGCATGGGACCGCCGCCGGGCCCGTTACCGCGAAAGCCGTGCCTGGTGGCAGAGCCGGTGCGGCTGCTGCTGCTGGCGGCGGGGCCGGGGGTGCCGGGGGCGGTGCTGCCGGGGGCGGTGCTGCCGGGGGCGGTGCGACTGCTGCTGCTGGCGGCGGTGGCGGAGCCGGGGGCGGGGCTGGGGGTGCCGGGGGCGGTGCGACCTTGCTTGTTTCCACGGTCCTCAGGCATGCTGCTCACCTCCTCCGGGGCGGGCGGTAGCAGCAGGGGGCGGGGGCGCAACGGCCGAAGGCGACGACACAGCAGCAGGGCGCGCGGCGGCAAGCTCGTGTTCCGAAAGTTGCGAAGAGGCAATCTCAAGGTAGGCGTCGCAGGATGCGAGCAGTTCCTCATGGCTGCCTGAGCCCACGATACGTCCCTCATCGATAACGATTATCCGGTCAGCATCCATAATCGTGCTTACCCGCTGCGCGACGATGATGAGCGTCGCGTGGGAGGTGTAGGCAGAAAGCGCGCGGCGCAAAGCCATGTCGGTCTTAAAGTCGAGCGCCGAAAAGCTATCGTCAAACAGGTAGATGTCGGGTTTTGTCGCGAGCGCACGAGCGATGGACAGACGCTGACGCTGCCCGCCGGAAACGTTGGAGCCGCCCTGCGCCACCTCAAAACCAAAGCGCTCCTCGTTCTCGTCCACAAACTCAAGTGCCTGGGCAACCTCCGCAATCTTTTCCAAATCATCTGTTGGCAACTCGTCGACCCCGTAGGCGACATTGCTCGCGATGGTCCCGGCCATGAGCACGCTTTTTTGCGGCACGTAGCCTATCGAGGCGCGCAGCTCCGCCTGGGTAAGCGTGCGCACGTCGGCGCCACCAACCAACACCTCCCCTTTTGTCACGTCATAAAAACGCGGGATGAGATTGATGATGGTCGATTTTCCCGAGCCGGTTGAGCCGATGAAAGCCGTTGTCTGCCCGGGCTCGGCGACAAAGCTGATGTCGCAGAGCGCGTTTTCTGTTGCCCCCTCGTAGCGAAAACTCACATCCCGAAACTCCACCCGGCCGCGCTGGGCAGCATCGATATGGCGCGGACTGGCTGGGTCGACAATCGCGGGCTCGGTCTCCAGCACTTCGTTGAGACGATTGGCGCTGACCATGGCGCGCGGGATGAACACAAACAGCATCGCGATGAACATGAAGCTCGTAATAATCTGCATGACGTACTGCATGTAGGCCATCATGTCCCCCACCTGCATCTGCGAGGCGGCAACCTGATGGGAGCCCACCCAGATAATGAGGATGGTGAGCCCGTTCATGAACAGCATCATGACCGGCATGAGAAAAGTCATCGCGCGATTGACAAACAGGTTGGTGCGCGTGAGGTCCTGGTTGGCTTCCTCAAAACGCTCCTGCTCAAAGCCAGTGCGGGAAAACGCGCGGATGACCATGAGGCCGTTGAGCGATTCGCGCGCGACGAGGTTCAGGCGGTCAACGAGGGTCTGCATGATTTTGAATTTCGGCATGACAACCGCGAAGAGCACGAGCACAATGCCGATAAGCACAACAACGGCCACGCCGATTATCCAGCTCATGGAAACCGATTTGGAAAGCGCCATGAACACGCCGCCGATACCCATGATGGGCGCGTAGCAGACCATGCGGATTCCCATGGTGAGCAGCATCTGAATGACCGTGATATCGTTGGTGGAACGCGTGATGAGCGAGGCGGTTGAGAAGTGGTCAAACTCGGCGTGCGAAAAACCCGCAACCTTCTCAAAAACCGCTTTTCGCAGGTCGCGAGCGACACCGGCACCAATGCGCGAGGAAAGATAACCCACAAGAATGGTTGCGACGGCGGAAAGCGCGGTGACGAGCAGCATGAGCAGGCCGATACGCACAATGTAGCCTGTGCCGGCGCCCTGCTGGATGCCGACATTGACAATATCGCTCATAAAATTGGGGAGGTTGAGCTCGCAAATGGCCTGCACAAACAGCAAAGCGATTGCAAGAGCAACGCCCACAAGAAAGGGCTTGAGAAAACGCGCGAGCCTTACCACACGTGCTCGCTTTCGCCTGTGCGCCCGGAGGTGCGCTCGGAGGTGTGTTCGAGTTCGGGGGTGTGCCCGAGTTCGGGGGTGTGCCCGGAGGTGTGCTCGGGGGTGTGCTCGAGTTCGCACTCGCTTGTGCCCTCTTTTTGGGCAACCTGCTCGACGATGTCACCCAGCTTGTTGAGCAGCTGAATGAGCTTGTGCGTGTCGTCTTTTCCCATCAACGAAAACACGGTCGCCATATGCTCGTCAGTATACGCGCGCATCTTCTCCGCGACCGCGACTCCCGCCTCCGTTAACTCAAAGTTGAACCTGCGGCGGTCGCTCCGATTGATGGAACGGGTGATGAGCCCCTTTTCCTCAAGGGAGGTGAGATTCTGAGAGATTGCGGGCTTCGAAATCTGGAGCTTGCTTTTGATGAGCGCGGTACAGGTCTGGCCATCGGGAAGCGCCGCCTTGTGCCCGATAGTGCGCAAAATGACGGCCTCGCTCATGTTGAGACCCATCGCATTGTTCCAAAAGCCACGAAACTTCTTAAACCGCATCATGGCACGAGTAAATTCAACTCTCAGTTCCTCTTCCATATTCTCACTTCACCTAAAGGAGGATATTGATTTTTGTTCAGCCCCTAAAATTTAAGCACTGAACTAATCTATCACTTAACGAACCTCAGGTCAAGCACCCGTGGTAGAATGCAGCAATCAAATGGCACCACGCTGCACACCTTTCGACGGCTCATGAAAGGATAAACGAT
>JAISFJ010000164.1 GCA_031263665.1 Coriobacteriales bacterium | reverse complement strand
ATGCCAGTTCAGACTCGCGCCCTCAGGTCTGAACCAGTACTGATCCGATAAATTGAGTCCAAAGGAGGCAAACATCATCTGGGCCGGATGGTTGTAGCCAAGCTCGCGAAGAAACTCCGTAAGCCGTGGGCGTATCGTGGGTATGTAGCGATTGGCAATCCATTCAGTTGCATGGGCGGTCGTTGGGTGTCCCGGGCTACTTAGTATGCCGAGCGGTGCGTAAGCCATTTTGCCAAGTGGCTGCACTTCGCCAACGGTATGGTTGCGGCTGTTGTAAGTAAAGTTGAGTACCTCATAGTTTTTGTTCATGAGAGTAAAGCGGAGCAGTTTTGATTGGTCACGTTCTCCCAATTTGGGTCTTCCTGTCAGGCGGGGCTGCTCCAACCGGCTTGCGACGGAGCTTTCGTCCACCATCCATACGTGTCCAAAACGCTGTGCCGTTAAGTCTCCGCTTTCAATAAGCGCCACAACACGCCGTTTCGATATGTCCAGTCTGCGGGCTGCCTCACCGGTCGTAATCATAGTGTTCCTTCTTCGGTATACTTTTTTTGAATCCCTTATCTTAAAAGTATACCACTAACGGAATAGTTTTCGAGGATTCACAAAAAAGACAGCTTCGTAAAAAAGCCGCGGGCATTTTTTCTCAAGGAATGTTACAATACTTAAAATCGTAACACTTATAGAGAAGAGGAAGTGCAATGGGAACTTTGTCACGGCGGGCGTTTGTGAGAATTGGGGGGGTGGGGGTGCTTGGGATTGTGGGGGCGACGATGATGGCTGCCTGCGCCCAACCATCGGCCGGCGCGGAAAGCGCGGGCGGCGCGGGCGGCGACAGTACGGGTGTGGGAGCAGGTGGGGGCGCTGCCAACGCTGAGCAGGTCATCATCGCCATGGGGGCGGGCAACGAGCCCGAGGCGGGCTTTGACCCCTTTTACGGGTGGGCCGCGGGCGAGCACAGCCACGAGCCGCTCATCCAAAGCACGCTTATCACCACAACGGTCGACATGGATTTCAAAAATGACCTCGCGACGGGCTATGAGGTCAGCGAGGACGGACTGCTGTGGACCTTTACCATTCGCGACGACGTAAAATTTACCGACGGTGCCACGCTTACGGCCGCCGATGTCGCGTTTTCGCTCAACAGCCTCAAGGCATCGGAAGGGACCGAGGCCGATTTGAGTATGATACGCGAGGCTGCCGCGACCGATGAGACCACCGTTGAGATACGGATGGAGCGACCCTACAACGCGCTTTTGTATACGCTTGCGGTTATTGGCATCGTGCCGGAGCACGCCTATGGTCAAGACTACGGCACAAACCCTATCGGCAGCGGGCGTTATATGCTGGAGCAATGGGACCGCGGGCAGCAGATAATCCTTACGGCCAATCCCGATTACTATGGTGAGGCGCCGAAGATGAAGCGCGTCATCGTCGTGTTTATGGAAGAGGACGCGGCGTTGGCGGCCGTGCGCGCCGGCGAGGTGGACATGGCGGCAACGTCAGCCGTCTACAGTGACCAGGCGATTGACGGCTACGATATTCTCGTCTGCAAATCGGTGGACAGCCGCGGCGTCTCCTTGCCAACGCTGCCGCCTGGTAGCACGAGGAGCGAGGGCGACACGGCGGTAGCGGCGGACGACGCGGCGGTACCCGAGGGCGACGAGGCAGCACCAGTGGGCAACGCGGTAACCAGCGACATCGCCATCCGCCGTGCGCTTAACTACGCCGTTGACCGCGACCTGTTGGTACAAAACGTGCTCAACGGTTACGGCACCGTGGCCTTCAGCGTCTCGGATAAGATGCCCTGGTCGTCTGCGGACATGCAGGTCGTAACCAGTACGAATGAAGCAACAAAACTTCTTGAGGATGCCGGATGGACGGTTGGCTCGGATAAAATCAGGGAAAAGGACGGGCAGCGGGCGAGCTTTGAGCTCTGTTATCCATCCAATGACAGCGTGCGCCAGGCGCTGGCCAATGAGTTTGCCAATCAGGTGCGAGAAGTCGGCATCGAAGTCACGCCCGTAGGACTTGGTTGGGATGACATATATCCCCGGGCATATAGCGACCCTATTTTGTGGGGCTGGGGCTCAAACTCGCCCGTTGAGCTTTACACCCTGTATCATTCAAAAGGGAGCAGCAATTTTCCCTGCTACGAGAACGCAACCATCGACTCATACCTTGACGATGCGCTCAAGACGGCGACAGTTGCGGAGAGTTTTCCGCTTTGGCAAAAAGCACAGTGGGATGGGACGGTCGGTGAGGCACCGCAGGGCGCGGCCACTTGGGTGTGGTTTGCCAACATCGACCATCTGTATTTTAAGCGCGTCAATCTGGTGGTAGCTCAACAAAAACTGCATCCGCATGGTCACGGTTGGGCGGTCGCCAACAACGTTGACCAGTGGAGTTGGAAGTAAGGAACGGTAAGGTACCCATGCTGCGATTTTTCGGCGGACAACTGGTTAAACTCATCGTGCTCATGCTTGCTGTGAGTATGGTGTCCTTTTTGCTCGTGAGCCTCTCGCCCATAGACCCCGTGCAGATGAACGTGGGACAGGTCGCCTATCTCAATATGAGTGAGGCAAAGCGGGCTCAGCTTACCGAGTACTGGGGCGCCAATACTCCTGTGTGGGAGCGCTACCTCCATTGGGCATCCGGCGCCCTGCGAGGCGATTTTGGCACGTCGCTGCGCTTTAACGCGCCGGTTTCGCAGGTCATCGCCACGCGCTTTGCAAACTCCGCTGCGCTGATGGGAACCGCCTGGCTGTTCAGTGGCGTCTTCGGCTTGCTGATGGGTATCGTGGCCGCCGTGCGCCGGGGTGGTTGGCTCGACCGCGTCATCAAGGCCTACAGCTTCCTGCTTGCCTCGACGCCCACGTTTTGGCTGGCACTGCTTTTTCTCATCATCTTCTCCGTTTGGCTGGGCCTCTTTCCGCTGGGTTTCAGCGTGCCGGTGGGAGTGGCGCCCGCCGACGTGACTTGGGCGCAATCGCTTCATCATCTGATGCTCCCCGCGCTGACGCTCAGTGTTGTGGGGGTCGCCAACATCGCTTTACACACGCGCGAAAAGACCATCGACGTCCTCGAAAGCGACTATGTGCGTTTTGCCCGCACGCGCGGCGAGAGCACGGCGGCCATCATCTGGCGTCACGGCCTGCGCAACCTCGCGCTGCCGGCGCTGACGCTGCAATTCGCCTCCATCAGCGAGATATTTGGCGGCTCCGTCCTCGTCGAGCAGGTCTTTTCTTACCCCGGCCTCGGCCAGGCAGCGGTAACCGCCGGGCTCGGCGGCGATGTCGCTTTGCTGGTAGGCATCGCGCTCGTCAGCGCCGCGCTCGTCTTTGCCGGCAACCTCACGGCGAACCTGCTCTATCACATCGTCGACCCCCGTATGCGCCCCGTCACGGCCACGGCACAAAATAAAAGCATGGGGAGAAGGACGGGCGTTTCCGATGCTTAACCTCTCCCACATAAGACAAGGGGACGGTTCATCTGTCTTGCCCAATTCGGAGTCTGATGTCTTTGCAAGTGGACGATTGGGCAAGACAGATGAACCGTCCCCTTGTCTTGACGAACCGTCCCCTTGTCTTATGTTGCACGCACCGCGGGGGCGAGAAGGGGGGTTTGGCGCTGAGAACCGCCGCCGCACGCTGCTCACTTTTATCGCCGCCGCCATTTTGCTCGTTGCCGTGGTTGTCTTGGGCCGCCTGCTCGCTGCCGGCGAGCCGTCCATCGCCACGACCACCGATTTCACCGCCAAAAATCTCTCACCTGGCTTCAGCCATCCTTTTGGTACCGATTGGATGGGCCGCGACATGCTCGCCCGTACGCTTGCGGGGCTTTCGACCAGCGTGCTTGTTGGTTTGTTGGCCGCGGGTGCCTCGGCTCTGCTCGCCTTGATTTTTGGCACCGTTGCCGCGCTCGGTGGTCGCCGCGCCGATGCCGCTATCACCTGGCTTATCGACCTCATGTTGGGCATTCCCCATATCGTGTTGCTCATTCTCATCGCTTTCGCCTTAGGCAAAGGGTTTTGGGGCGTTGCCATCGGCGTCGCGGTTACCCACTGGCCCAACCTCGCGCGTGTTATTCGTGCGGAACTACTGCAATGTCGCGAGTCGGTCTTTGTCGCTCAGGCGCGCAAACTCGGAGCGGGGCGACTGGCCATCGTTTGCGACCATCTGTTTCCGCATGTCTTTCCGCAGTTTCTTGTTGGCCTCGTGCTGCTCTTTCCTCATGCCATTTTGCACGAGGCGGCTATCACCTTTCTTGGCTTCGGTCTGCCTCCTGAGCAACCCGCCATCGGCATCATCTTGAGCGAATCGATGAGTTATCTCAGCGCCGGCTCTTGGTGGCTTGCGCTGTTTCCGGGCATCGTGCTCATCGTCACTGTGCTTCTTTTTGACCGCGCCGGCTCCAACCTGCGCCGCCTCATCGACCCCCACCGTTCACAGGATTAAAGGAGAAGAAGATGATGCGTGAGATAAAAAGAGACGAAACTGGGACAGGGAGTTGGACAGAGCAGATACCGTCTCCCCGCCCTGGCCTTGCCACATTTGTAGGGGACGGCGTCCTCGACGTCCCGCTCTGCTCCGTTCCACTCCCTGCTCCGCTTGCCCCCTTCCCAGCCCCTGCTGCCCACGGTCCCACGATCCCAGCCCCGTCCCATGCGGGGGAGCCGGCGCATCATCATCATGAGCACGCGCAAAAATCTCACCATGTTGGTGGACATCATCTGCTGCAGGTTGAGGACCTGAGTATCAGTTTTAGAATGTATGACCCCAGCGAGCCACGCTTTTTTCGGGCGCGCCGCGTTCCGGTTCCGGTCATACACAAGCTCCATATCGGCGTACATTCAGGTGAGATTGTCGCTATCGTGGGAGCCTCAGGTTCGGGCAAGACCTTGCTCGCCGATTCGATTATGGGATTGTTTGAGCCCAACGCTACGGTGAAAGGGCGCGTCTGGTTTGATGGCATTGAACAGGACGCCACGTCATTGGCGGCCTTAAGAGGAAACGGCATCTCATTGGTGCCGCAAAGCGTAAATTACCTCGACCCTCTTATGAAAATTGGTCGCCAGGTTAAAGGGCGAAAAGGGCATGAGGCTGCCACGCGTCTAACCGAGCTTTTTGAGCGCTACGACCTGCCGCCGGAAGTTGCCAACTGGTATCCGCATGAGTTATCCGGCGGTATGGCGCGCCGCGTGTTGCTCTGCTGCGCGCTTATGGATGACCCTCAGGTCATCATCGCCGATGAGCCCACACCCGGCTTAGACCTCGAACTGGCCAAGCGCGCTCTGGCGGACTTTCGCGGCTTTGCCGATGAGGGCAAAGGTGTGTTGCTCATCACTCATGACATCGAGCTGGCTTTAAGCGTCGCCGACCGTGTGGCGGTTTTTGACGATGGGACCGTTATCGAGGAAACGGCGGTCAGCAACTTCTCTTCACCGGATACGTTGCGACAACCCTTCAGCAAAGCTCTCTGGCACGCCCTCCCCGAGCACGATTTCAGTGTCAACTGTGACAACCGGACAGATGGGACAGATGGGGGACGGGGGCAACTGTCCCACTTTGGCAATGCGTGTTTGCCCAATGAAC
>JAISFJ010000166.1 GCA_031263665.1 Coriobacteriales bacterium | reverse complement strand
CCTCGATGAAGTCACGCTCGTTGAGCGCGCGGTGCATGGCAGCCGTCACCGCACCACGCAGTTTGAGGGCGGCAAGAACCTCGGGGCGCCTGAGGTCGAGATAACGCCAGCGCAGACGCGTGAGCTCATCGGTTTCAATGCCGTCTTCGATAGCGAAAGGAGGAGTCTTTGCGGCGTTAAGTATCTCAACGTGAGACAGGAGGACTTCGATTTCTCCTGTTGGCATGGCGAGGTTTGCCGTGCCCTCCGGTCGCGCGCGTACCGTGCCGCTTGCGAGGATGACCCATTCGGGACGCATACGCTCGCCAAGCGCAAACGCCTCGCCGATAACGGCAGGGTCAAAAACGACTTGCGTGATGCCGTCGCGGTCGCGCAAATCAACAAAGATGAGCCCCCCGTGGTCGCGACGATGATTAACCCACCCGGTGAGTGTTACTCGCTCGCCAATGCTTGATGCGCCAAGCTGCCCGCACGTATGCGTGTGCATACTATAAGCGGAAGCGTCATCAACATCGCGAACGGACAAGGGCGCACGACCCTCTGAGACATCGATTCTGGGATTCGTTTTCGAGTCCGCCATAACTATTGAGCCACCTTTCTCTGGATGGGTAATCCTGAATAAACAACTGAAGTATTGTACCGCAACTGGGACATGGACACGAAAGTGGGGACGGTGTGTGACAAGGGGAACAACAAAACAGGTCGCAGGGTGTTACTTATTTTGTGATGGGGGCTATAGACTTATGTTGGCATTCGTAATACAGTAATTGAAATTACGAAAACAAGGGGATATGCGACGACGAGTGAATAGCTCGCCATTTTTTAGCACACGATTGAGGAGAGCAGAACTATGAACAACTTAGACCCGGTTTTTATGACGATACTTATTCTGATTGTTGTCGTTTGGTATGTGATAACGTATGTCCAGATGTTTTTGTCTTACGGAACGGCGTACCGCTGGGCAAAAGGTGGTGGCGATAATGGTCTCTCCCTGTTTGGCTGGATGCTCGTCTTTGGCCTCGCGTCCTGTATTCCTGGCCTTGGCCTCTACCTTTGGTTCAAGTATCGCTACCTCAATAGCAGCTTGGGCATATGTCCAAGATGCGGCAACAAACTGCCAAGCGTAGGTCAGTTCTGCAATTACTGCGGCAACCAATTCAGGTAGCTTTTACGCGCGATTCAGGTGGTGGCGCGGTAGGTGGCGCGGTCGGCTACGCGGACGTTTATGTAGGTGATTGTTCCTTCGTGCTCGGCGAGCAGGCGTAAGATTACCTGCTCTTTTGCCTCGATGTCCTCGGCCGCGCCAAAGGCGACACCCACATTGTTTGTGAGTATCATCGTGGTTTTGACCACATCGGGTGCGGAGATGGAATTCACCAACGCGAGCATGTCGGGGCCAAAGCCGTTAATGATTTTCAGGGCGTTGAGAACGCCTTCGTCGGCGACAGTCTTGCCAACCTGAGGGGCGATGCTGCGCGATACGTCCTTGATGGTGGGAACTTGTTTTAACTCCGAAGAGTCCAGCTGAATATCCTCAAGCACACCGGACTCGCCATCCGCCTCAGAGGTGCTTTTTGTCTGTTCGGCGCTCTGCTGTTCGGAATCTGCGCCTGCGGTTTCGGTTTCGGCCCCTGTCGCGGCCGTCTCTCCTTCAGCGCCCACGGTTTCCTCAACGGTTTGAGAGGTACTCCCTCCTGTCGCTTCCCCTGCGCTCTCTCCTGTCGTTGCGGCCTCGCCGCCGTCGGCGCTATCGCCGCCGTCGGCGCTATCGCTGCCATCGGCGCCGGCACCACTACCGGCACCACTACCAGCACCAGCACCGGCACCGGCACCGGCACCGGCATCCTCGCCACCCTTGGCACTGTCGCCAGCGTCCGCATCGCTATCATCGCCCGTGTCGGCGAGCGGCGCCGAGACATCAAAGGAGGCCAGCCACACGCCATCTCGTGAAACGAGCCAGTTTTGGCTGACTGTATCCCCCTTGGATGAGGGCTTTTCGACCACGGCCGCAATCTGTCGTTCCGTCACCACCAAGACAACCGTTGAGGGAAAGGCGCGTTGTATCCTGACCGATTCGACCCAGGGGTCCGCTCCTACCCGATTTTTAAGGCTCTCCACATCCAGGCGGAGCAGCGTACTGTCCTCGGAGATGTTTGCCAATTCGGTGAGGCGTTCGTCGGTGAGGCGTTGTGCGCCCTCAACGCGCACCTCCCGTATGGTAAACAGAGGGGATTGATAGATGATGAGGGCGGCCGCCACGAGAACAAGAACGACTATGACGCATATAAGGATGACGTTGGGAATCCTCCTGTTTTTGCGCTTTGCAACACTTCGCCGCATCTCACGATGTTCACGGACCGTCATGCCCGCTACCCCGCGACCACGAAAGTTCGAACGCTCATTCAGGTTGTCACCGTCGCCAAAGGGCGATGTCGCCGCGGTATCACTTGAGGCAGCTGACGCGCTCCCTGAGGCAGCCGAGCCAAATGAGCTCGGTGAGTCAATAGAGCCAATGGAGCCAATCGAGCTGACTGAGCCGGCCGAATTACTCGTCTGATGTTTGATTTTGCGGCCCGCTTCCTCGGGTTCGCCGAGCACCCGCGTGGTTTTATCGAAGCGATAATGCGCATAGCGTACCCGGGGGTCCTTTTGAGGTGTTGGCGCCCCGAGGTCCTCTTTTGCGGACTGGGTATAATCGACCTTGCGCCTGCTCGGCAAGTGAGCGGGGCGCTGGGGCTGTTGGCGGTTTGATGCCGACGCTTTTGTTGATTTACGAGAACCCGACGAACCGTACCTCGGGTTGTAATTCCGTGCCATACTCCTCTTTCACCCGTTCACGTATGTGCATAATTATAGCAATCACATCTGCGGCCGTCGCCGCGCCCACATTGACGATAAAATTCGCGTGCATCTCAGACACCTGCGCGCCACCTACCTGGTAACCTTTGAGACCGAGCGACTCGATAAGCTGTGCCGCCGCCGCTTCGGGAGGGTTGCGAAAGACGCTTCCCGCACTGGGAAGGGTAAGCGGCTGAGTCTTTCTCCGCCGTTTGAGCGAGGCTTCCATCTTCGCGCGAATCTGCCCAAGATGCCCCTTGCTGACCTTCAGAGCCGCTTCCAAAATGAGCTCACCGGTGGGAACGCCGCTTCGCCGGTAGCTCCAGGGCAGCTCACGCGCCCCGTAGCGCACCAGGCCTTGCCCGGGACGCAGTACCGTGAGTGTGTGGGCGATGGCGCCAATCCACTCCGTCGCGCCGCCCGCGTTCATAAACAGGGCGCCCCCAAGGCTCCCCGGAATACCAACCGCGAACTCAAGCCCAGAATAACCGTTCTTAAAGGCGCTCTGCACGAGTGTTGATAAGACCACACCGGCGCCGGCGACCAACAGGGTCTCGCCTTCCGACTCCTCAGGAAAACTAAAGTTTTTGAAGTCGCTTCCCAGGGTGATAATCGCTCCACGAAAGCCCTCATCGCTCACGAGAAGGTTACTCCCCTTGCCCGCGACGCACCAGGAAAGTCCGTGTTTTGCGCAGACTTCAAGGCAGCGATTGATGTCTGCGACGGAGGCGCACTCCACGTAGAGCAAGGCGGGGCCGCCAATCCGGTAGCTCGTATGACGTGCCATCGGCTCGTTATAAGATAAGGTACCCGTGATGGTACCCTCAAGGTCACAGTAGGCGTCAAATCCCGTCATCGTCACGCTCCGTCATTGTCATCAAATCCCGTCATCGTCAAAACCCCGTCATCGTCCACACTCCATCAGGCCGCCCCTCTCGCCGCGTTCATCGCCTTTGTCACGCCCGCCCTTCTCGCTTTATCCGTCACACCTGCCGCGTCCATCACGCTTTATCACCCGATTTGCGTCTGGCGCGTTTTCGCCGTTCAAGCGCTTCGAGGATGAGTGGAGCGAGCACGGTCACATCGCCCGCACCCATCGTGATAATGAGGTCTTTGGGCTCGGCAAGCGCCTGCATGGCCTCGAAAACGTCGGTTCGGTGCTTGATTGTTCTCACCTTTGCCTCAGGGTTATGAGCCAAAACCGCATCGAGAAGCGCCTCGCTGTTGACGCCGGGTATGGGGGCCTCTCCGGCGGCGTAGATGTCCATAAAATTGATGGTGTCGGCGTGGTCGAAAGCCCGGGCAAACTCGTCCAAAAGCGCGCGAGTCCTCGTGTAGCGGTGCGGTTGAAAAAGCACGTGAACCTTGCGGTAGCCCAGCTCGCTTGCCGCTTTGAGGGTCGCGGCAATCTCAGTGGGATGATGGCCGTAGTCATCGATGACCGTGACCTCGTCGGCCTGCCCGATAAGGTCAAAGCGCCGCCGGACACCGCTGAACGCGCTTACGGCCGCGGCAGCTTCATCCCGATTAAAGCCGAGAGAATCAAGAGCCGCCATGACCGCGGTTGCGTTGAGCATGTTGTGGGTGCCGGGGGAAGCCTCAAGATGAAGGGCGCAACGCTGGCCGTCGGCGAAGACAACGGAGAAATCGTGGACGCCCTGTGGCTCACATCGAACAGAAGGAGTACCCTCAATACCATAGGTAAAGACGTTTCGCCCGCTGTTGGTGGCGAGGTCGTTGGCAAGTTCGACAAGCTCGGGGCTCCCGTTCCAAACAATCAGGGTCCCTTCAGGTGCCAGCTTTTTGAGAAAGGAATCAAAGGCGCTCTGTATATCGCTGAGACTTTCATAGTGGTCTAAGTGGTCGGCCTCGATATTGGTGACGATGGCCAAAGTCGGGTCGAGCCAGGTAAATGAGCCGTCCGATTCGTCGGCCTCCACCACTATGAACTTACCTTTGCCGACCCGTGCCGTAGAATCATAGCCATCGACCACGCCGCCGATGAGAAAGGTTGGGTCGGTACCAAGGCGGGCGAGAGAGGTCGCCAATACGGACGAGGTCGTTGTCTTGCCATGGGTTCCGGCAACCGCTAAAGTCTCATGTCCGCGACTGAGATAGGCAAGCATCCGTGCCCGTGGCCATATCTCAATTCCCTGCTCGACGGCGGCGCGATACTCGGGGTTCTTCTCCGGAACAGCCGAAGAAACAACCACAACATCGAGTGCGCGGTCGCAGACATTGGCGGCGTCATGCCCCACGGTAACCTGCACGTTGGCCCGCAAAAGCGACCGCATATAGCGCGACTCCTTGAGGTCGGAACCCGTCACCTCCAGGCCACGCTCGTGGGCCACCAAGGCGATGCCGCTCATGCCAGCACCACCGATTCCAATAAAATGAACCTTGCGAATCCGGGGCAATCCGTCCTCCTTGGCGTCTTGCACGTCTTTACTATCTTCAAACATCAGTCTGCCTTTCGGGGGCGGGGCCCTGAGGGGGAAGTAACGTCCTGTGTACCGTAACAGCGTTTGTTCATTGTAACGTTTTGGGCAACGCGATGATGAGACGGGCAAGCGTTTGTCGAGCCTGTGCCTTGCCCAACGAGGCCGCCGCACTCCGCATATCCGCACGATAGTCCGCATCGCTCACAAGACGCGTCAGCCGCTCGATAAAAAGAGGACTGTCGAGCTCGCTGTCCGCAAGCATGGCGGCTGCTCCCGCGTCGACGAGGCTACGCGCGTTGGCGGTCTGCTCGTCGGCGGCGGCGTAGGGGTAGGGCACGAGCAACGAGGGCAGGCCAAGGGTGCCTATCTCCGCTAAGGTCGTCGCTCCCGCGCGCGAACACACGGCGTCGGCGGCGGCGTAGGCTTCCCCCATACGGTCGCAATAATCGATAAGATGCCAGTGCGGCGCCACCTGCGGCATGCGTTTGAGCGTTGCGGTGGCTTCATCAAAATCCCGCGTCCCGGTTATATGGAGGACCTGAAGGTTTGGGGAAGGCTGAGATGCGGCTTGGGGTTCTACTTGGGGCGTGGACTGAGATTCGGCTTGGGCAAGCAGACGCTCGGCCTGGGCGAGAAGAGCTTCGTTGAGGTGACGGGCGCCGAGACTGCCCCCGAAAGCCAGAAGAACCGTTGCGTCCTGCGAAAGACCAAACGAAGCACGAGAGCGCGCACGGTCGGCTTCAAACAGCGATGCACGCACGGGATTACCAACCACCTCAACCGTAGCCTCGGTCTTAAAATCTTTCGCGGCCGCTTCGTAGGCCAGGGCAAGGAGCTGGGCGCGCCGAGCAAGAAAACGATTGGCCATGCCACCCGTTGAGTTTTGCTCGTGAATCGCCAAAGGTATTTTTAGCCGCGATGCTGCCAGACCAACCGGAATCGATACATAGCCCCCAAAACCGACGACCACGTCGGGGCTGAGAGTGGCGAGCCACCGCCGCGCGCGCATGGCACTGACAGCAATTTTTGCAGATGAGGTGATGAGCGAAAGCGGCTTTTTGCGGTCAAAACCCGCCGCCTCAAAGGCGACGTAGGGAAAACCCTCCTGCGGCACCAAACGAGCCTCAAGCCCGCGCGGCGTACCGGCATAGTGCAATTCGTGACCAAGCGAGCGCAGCTCCTGGGCAACGGCCAAAGCGGGATTGATGTGCCCCGCCGTACCACCACCGGTAATCACAATTTTCATCGGCGCGTGCTCCTTGAACCTGCGGGCAGAGGGTCGCGACCACGATTGCGGGCGGAGTTGTTGCCACTGGGTTTGCGGGCGGAGTTGCCACCGGCGCCACTGTTGCGGGCGGCGCCACTGTTGCTGCCGGCGCCACTGTTGCGGGCGGGATTGCGAGCAGGACTCATGCTGAGCGTCAGATTCGCGGGGTTGCGCGCACCCTGTTGAGGCAGGGCCGCCTTGTCCGACGTTTTTGGCTGTCGCGACGCGGGCATCTCACGGAACCGCGGTTTCTCCACAGTCTTTGTACGCGCAGGCTGCCGACGAAAATGCTTCTTTTCAGATGTGGCCTTTGCCGTGGCCTTTGCCGTGGCCTTCGCCGGCGTCGTTGTCTTTGATGGCGAGGCTTGAGGCATCGTCGCCAGCGACGCCTTGCGAGACGTCTGAGCAGAGGGACGCCTTTTTGACGCGCCCGCTTTGATGGCGTGTGTGCCGCCGCGTTTTTCTTCGCGCGAACCCTCGCGGCCCCCCTCAATAATAAGGAGTTGGTCCCGGCGCTCATCCGCCTCATCCGGCACAACCGAGCGTAGCGACACGTTGAGAATGAGTCCCACCAGCATGAGCGTGACGATGATGGAGCTGCCTCCCGCGCTAAAAAATGGCAGGGGTTTTCCCGTCATCGGCAAGATGTTGACCATGCACAGCATATTGAGAAAAGCCTGAAAGCCTATCAGGGTCGCGGCGGCTCCCGCGACTATGCGCCCGTACAGGTCGGGAGCATGACGCGTGATACGATAGGCCGCGAACAGAAAGGCAAGAAACAGCACGGCAACCAACACCGCACCGACCAGGCCGAGTTCCTCGCCAATAATCGGGAAAATCAGGTCGTTATGCGGCTGGGGCAGGTAGAGGTATTTTTGGTGCGACAAGCCAAGCCCAACGCCGGATATGCCACCATCGGCAAACGCGTAAAACGAGTTGACAATCTGATAGCCCTCGTCAGAAGCGTAGGCCCAGGGGTCCAGCCAGGCATCAATACGCCCCATACGAAAGCCCGTAAAAAGCACGGCGGCTGCGGCAATCAGCACGATAAGCAGCATGGCGGCGGCTAAAGGCTTCATCGAGAGCTCCCCAAACCACGCGACCGCTATGATGCCCGCCAAGGCGATGAGCGTCGTACCGAGGTCGGGCTGGAGCATGATGAGCACCGCGGGCAAGCCCACCGCCGCGGCTATGAATACGATAAGCGGGCCTCTCTCTCTGTTTTCGCGCACTTTGACCAAAAGCATCCCTACCACCAATAACATGGCGAGTTTGGCAAACTCCGAAGGCTGCAGGTTAAAGCCAAAAAGGTCAAACCAACGCTTGCCCCCCAGTTCTTCGTTGCCTGCAAGCAAAGTGAGAACGAGCAAGACGGTGATAACCGCCCATGGCACCCAGGACAGGGAGCTGTTCCATACCCGATAGTCGATGACGAGCGTCACAACGAGCGCGACAAGGCCAACGCCCGCCAAAATCAGCTGATGTTTGAAGATATAGGAGCTGTCCTGAATCGTAGGATTGGTAAAAGCCTCCACAAAAGAAGCGGAATACACCATGACGAGACCAAACACCAGCAGCATGGCCGTTGAGAGGATGAGCAGCAAACGGGGCCCAAGGATGTACGCGGGCGTTGTCAGGCCGGCGCGACGGGGCTTCGCGACACTGGTGTTCGACGGCGCGACCCGTGAGGTGAGGGCCCGTTCAGTCGCCATCGTGACCTCCCTTGCCCGTGCTCTTGCTTGCGCCTGTGCCTGCGGGTTTGGCCGCGGGTTCGGCCACAGGTTCGGCCGCAGGTTCGGCCGCGCCTGTGCCTGCGGGTTCGGTCGCGGGTTCGGTCGCGCTCGCGCTTTCACGCAAGGCGGCCACAAGGGCCTTAAACAGGTTGCCGCGCTGCTCATAAGAGCTAAACTCGTCAAACGAAGAACACGCGGGTGAAAGGAGCACGGTGTCGTTGGCTTTTGCGTGCGCCACAGCGGTATCAAAGGCAGAGCGAAAATCGTTAACCAAAAAGGTGGCGAGGGGCCTGTCTTGTCTGGGGGAGGTAGTGCGCGCTGGGGGGGTGGTGCGCTCAAGCGAGTCACCACGCGCTGGAGAGTTGTCGCACTCGAACGCCTCCAAAGCGGCGGCGATGCGCGGCCCAGCCTCACCGTAACAAACAGCGACCGTGCAGTTCGCCTCAACAGCACGTACCAGCTCGTCCAAAGGGGTGTTCTTGTCACGTCCGCCCAACATAATAAGCAGCGGCGTGTTCTCAAAGGCAACAAGCGCTCGACAGCTCGCCTCGGGATTGGTCGCCTTGGAATCGTTAAAAAACGCGATGTCATTTACACTTCCGCAGGGCTCAATGCGGTGCTCAAGCGGCTTAAACCCGACAAGGGCAGCCGTTACCTTCTCGGGCTCAGCGCCCAAAGCAAGCGCCACCGCCGCGCCAGCCAAAGCGTTTTCCTGATTGTGCTCCCCCTTGAGCTCAAGTTGCGAAGTCTGAGCGAGCGCCATGCGATGCCCGTTGATAACACAGGTGAGCTCCTGGGTTTTCGGGTCGACAAAAGCAGCCTCACGACTGCCGCAACGCACGGTCATATCGCTGTAAAGGCCGTCTGTCGTGCCGAGCGGGATGACACGCCTGTTCGCCGCGACACGGGCACGAACAACGGCGCGAGTCTCACTAAGCGTAGCATCGATAACAACCGGCGCGGTCGCATCCACACGGTCGAGAAGGCCCACCTTCTCCGCGCGATACGCCTCAAACGTTCCATGCCAGGATAAATGGTCCGGCGTGATATTGAGGAGTATGGCGACATCAGGCGCGATGGTGTTCGAATAGGCCAGCTGATATGACGAGAGTTCAACGACAAGATACTCGTCCGGCTCGCGGGTCTGTATCGCCTCTATACAGGTTGTTCCGATATTGCCGGCGACCCGTGCCTTCATGCCGCAGCCGTTGAGCACGTGCGCGGTGAGTTCGGTGGTGGTGGTCTTTCCATTCGTACCAGTAACCGCAATCCAACGCTCGGGCGAAAGTCGGTACGCAAGCTCGGGCTCGCTTATCAGCTCGTGGGAGTGTTCACGCGCACTCGCGATGAGCGCACTGTGGGGCGGTATCCCAGGACTGGTGACGGCCAAATCAAAAGAGTCCGTGACCTCAGCGTCATCGGTGAATACCACTACCGCAGGTGGATTGGGCAGCGAGCGAAAATACGCGGCAACAGCTTCACCTGTCACCCCGTTTCCGAGAACACAGACAGAGCGAACCATCCGAGGCTCGACCAAGTCCTTAGAAAAGATATGTCTCATCGTGTTATCCATCAACTGCTACGTTTAAGCCACCTTGTTACGGAAGTGCCAATTACCTGCTGTTGCATCAATGGTGAATCAATACTTCCTTATACACAGTGTACCATGGCACACCCCCCAATGGAGGGAGAAATCGTATCTTAGGACAAAGGGACAAAGGGACAGAGGGACAGAGGCTGGTCATCGTCTCCCTAAATAGTGGACTGCTATTTGGGTGCGGTGGTCGAGGGTGGTTTTTTCGAGGATGGTTGAGATGTGATTGCGCACGGTGCCGTTGGCGATGAAGAGGCGTTGGGCTATTTGTTCGTTGGAAAGGCCCTCGGCGATGAGTGCGACAACCTCGAGTTCGCGCTGGGTAAGCGACGCGAAAACATCCCGGTTTGGCATGTGTACCTGGGAGCGAATGAAATCGAGGACGTCCGGTGAGAAAACCGTCCCTCCCTCCGCTACCGTGATGATGGCAGAATGGAGGCGTTGGACGGGGCTGTTTTTGAGCACGTAGCCGCGCGCTCCAACCTCTAAAGCACGTGCGATGAGGTCAGGTTCGTCAAAGGAGGCTCTATGTTTTTACTGAGGATGTCACACAGCAAGACAACGGCAAGCGGAAGCAGGACGTCGGCTCGATAAAATGACAGAGCAAGCACGCAGGACAGGGCACATAACCAGGTGAG
>JAISFJ010000149.1 GCA_031263665.1 Coriobacteriales bacterium | reverse complement strand
AACGTCTCGGCAAGTTCCTGCGTGTCTGGGAGCCGGGGCTGCATCTGCTCATCCCCTTCATCGACCGCGTGACCAAGGTGGATATGCGCGAAAACGTCGTCGATGTGCCCCCACAGGAGGTCATCACCAAAGACAATGTCGCCGTAACCGTGGACGCCGTGGTGTATTACGAGCCGACTGACCCCTTCAAACTCATTTACAACGTAACGAATTTTTACCTCGCGGCGACCAAACTCGCGCAAACCAACTTGCGTAACGTCATCGGCGAGATGCAACTCGATGAATCGCTTACCAGCCGTGAGAAAATCAACATCACCCTGCGCGACATTCTCGATGAAGCAACCGACAAGTGGGGCGTGCGCGTTGTGCGTGTGGAACTCCAGCGCATTGAGCCGCCGGCCGACGTGACCCAGGCCATGCACCGGCAGATGAAAGCCGAGCGCGACCGTCGCGCCATGATTCTCGAGGCCGAGGGAGACAAATCGGCGGCCATCGCACGCGCCGAGGGCACCAAGCAAAGCGCCATCCTCGAAGCCGAAGGTAGGGCGACCGCCATCAAAGAAATCGCCGACGCCGAACGGTCGCAGAAAATCCTTGTCGCGGAGGGCGAGGCACAGGCAATCCGCAGCGTATTTGGTGCCATCCACGACGGAGCGCCCACACAAGACCTCATCACCGTACGCTATCTCGACGCACTCAAATATGTTGCCAATGGCAAGGCAACCAAGATATTCATGCCGCTTGAGATGCAAGGGCTGGCCAGCGCCGCCGGGTCATTTGGCGAAATACTTGAGAGTACGCTTAAAAGCGGCGGCAACGGCGAAAAGGAGTAGCCGCGGCGCTCGCCAGGCCACGAGTTCGCCAAGTCGCGACGCTCGCAAAGCTCCGCCTCCCGCCTCCCTACGCTTCCGCTTCCGTTGGTTCGGGGCGCGCGTATCCGTGCCCATTAAAGATGTCGAGAGCCCCCTCAAGCCCCTTGTAATCCTCACGCGTCGCGTCGTTTACCTGCACGTGGCAATGGTTGCCCGGGTCATCAGGCGCTGTAAAATTCGCGAGGTTATTGCCAACGGAGGCGCTTATGTCCCGTATCTTTGCCATACG
Source organism: Coriobacteriales bacterium (assembly GCA_031263665.1). Taxonomy (GTDB): domain Bacteria; phylum Actinomycetota; class Coriobacteriia; order Coriobacteriales; family UBA8131; genus JAITEK01. The sequence continues at coordinate 2,493 of JAISFJ010000149.1, read as the reverse complement.
CGTGCAGCCGCCCTTTACCTCATCGCCTACCGCGATTTCGAGTTCATCAACGTGAAGCATGACGATGTCGAGTTCTGGATGCTCAGGGTTTTGAATATGTATCTCACAGTCGTCAACCCGCCCGTAAAGCAGGTAAGACTTGGCCTTCACAACCGTCCCGCTAACGGGCGCGTACACATAGGTACCAAACACGGCCCCCACATCCATCGCGGTTCGCTCGGCACCATTGGCATTGTGCCGCCACGTACTCACCGCCTCGGCGACGAGAGGCTCACCTCCCGTGGGCTGCTCATCAAAGGCGATATGATTGGTGCCGTGTTGCTCTATGACCGCTTCGGCGTCCACGATGGTAACGAGCGGGGTGACCTGCAGGGCTATATCATAAGAGGCCTGGTGAAACTCGATTTCGGTGATGTTGTTCGCGCTCACCGGCGAGTGAATATTGATGTCGTTGTAGGTGGCGATTAAGGGTGTGGGAAGGTAGTAGACGTTAGGGTCGTTGGGGTCTGCTCCGGCATCCGTCGCTTCTTGGAGGCGAATCTCTTCTTCGGTTGGCATAGGAACCTGGTTGGCACTGGCCCCAGCATGAGAAATATCAGCCGTGTTGGAATCATCGCCGATACCAGCTACACGCGCAAAACGATTTCCTAGCACCAGATAGCCAAACACCACCAATAAAACAACCGTCACCAACGAAACAGCAGCAACGGTTATCCTCATGCGTCGCCTCCGACTCTGTTCACGCCTGAGACGAGCCTCTTTGCGCGACAACGCGGGCGCCGAGAGCTTGGAAGAAGCCGCGGCCACAGAGTCGCTATCCGCAGGTTTTGATGGCGTACCAAAAGGAGCCGCAACCACACGCCTCTTGCTTGCGGACTCATCAGCGGTCTGCCTGGAGAAGTGCTCACCTGTCAAATGACTCATACCATGGATTGTACGTCATTTCCCAACGACACGCCAGCACCCCGCCAGCGCCAGCAAAAACTCCGCTACAACTCACAAGATGCCAATTCCCCTCTAATCCCCTCTCTTAGAGGGGAATTGGCACCTGTCCCAGTTGGTTGTTGAACAGTCCCTTACTTGGAGGTGAGGGTGTTGAGGAGGAGGTGGGCGAGGGTTTGTTTGGGGAGGGTTTTGGTGGTTGTGACGTCTTGGGGGGTGACAAAATGCCAGCGGTTGTGGGTGCTTGCGAAGCCCAGGTTGGGGTCGGAGACGTCGTTGGCTACGATGAGGTCGGCGTTTTTCTCCCTGAGTTTTTGTTGGGCGGAGGCGATGATATCTTGTGTTTCAGCCGCAAAGCCCACAACATAAGTCGAGCCTTTGTTCGCCGCGAATGTTGCAAGGATGACGGGGTTGGAAACAAGTTGCAGCGTTGGGTTTTTTCCTTGCTTGGCCTTCTTGAGCTTATGTTGGTGATACGTAGCGGGACGATAATCCGCAACCGCAGCCGTGAAGATGGCGAGGTCGATGTTGCCGGTCGCGTCTTCGGCCCCGGCCGCGTCTTCAGCCCCAGCCGCGTCTTTAGTCCCAGTCGCGTCTTCAGTCCCGGTCGTCTCGCCAGTCGCGGTCTCGCCCTTAAAGGCCTGCTCTACGGCTTTGAACATCTCATCGGCGCTCGTCACGTGAATGACCGAACAGCCGAAGGGCTCGGGCAGCGCGGTTGGCCCGCTTATCACCACCACCTCGGCCCCCCGTCTCGCCGCTTCTTCGGCGATGGCGTAGCCGGTTGCCCCGCTTGAAGAGTTGGAGATGAACCGTATGGGGTCAAGGTGCTCGCGGGTCGCGCCGGCCGTAACGAGCACGCGCCTACCTATCATGTCGCGCGAGCGAGCGAGTTCGGTCTGTGCCCGCTGCGCGATTTCTTCAACAGGAGCAAGACGGCCTTCGCCGAGTTCCCCGCAGGCGAGATAACCAATCTCGGGTTCGATAATCACCACACCGCGGGCGCGCAGGCGTTCAAGGGAGTTTTGGGTAGTTTCATCGCGCCACATATGCGCGTTCATAGCAGGCGCGATGAGCAAAGGCGCCTCAGTGGCGAGCGCCGTGGTAGTGAGCAGATTGTCCGCCACGCCACCTGCCAGTTTGTTGATGGTATTGGCCGTGACGGGCGCGATGAGAAAGACATCCGCCTCCCGCGCGAGCGAAATGTGATGAATGGGGGCGCTTGGATCGTCCACAGGAGCCAGGGCAACCTCTGCGCGCGTGAGTGCCTTAAAGGTCGCCGGCGTGACAAACTCCGCTCCCATCGGGGTCATCACAACCTTAACGCGCACGCCCGCCTTTTGGAGCAGGCGCACCAATTCGCAGGATTTATAGGCGGCAACACATCCCGTCACCCCGAGCAGAACGGTTGGCTCATGCTCCAAGGGGGGCGGGCTGGCATACGGGACGGGGGCTACTGTCCCAAGACAAGGGGACGGTTCATCTGTCTTGCTTAGTTGTTCTATCTGTGAAGACGCCGCGAGATTAAGCAAGACAGATGAACCGTCCCCT
>JAISFJ010000145.1 GCA_031263665.1 Coriobacteriales bacterium | reverse complement strand
GGCTTTATCGATGAGGCGCAGCAGATGGTCTTCGGGTATTTTCTCGTACAGCGCATCGTAAAACGACATCTGCTTTTGCCTTTTTACCAGCATCTCACCCTCCTTCAGAAAGCCAATATTATATAGATATTATACTATTAACTCATCCGAAAGTACAGGCCGTTTGCACTATTAGGCTAGTGACTTTTTCAGTGGTTTCGTACCTTCCCTTTGTCACGAGGCTTTTGAGCCGATTGTGCGGTAGCCGGTAATTGAAGTCGAGGCAGACCAGGCCGTTTCTACCAATAGTGGCGGTGTAAACGATGTTGCAAATGCCCCTGTAAATGCCCCTGTAAATGCCCCTGTAAGCATCAAGCTGAATAAGTCGATGGCTCGCATTCTTGAGTACATGGCGGATAATGCAGACATCACACTGGACCTGCTGGCTCAGGAGTTGTCAGTAGACAGAAGCACCGTGCGGAGAAACATTAAGAAACTTCAGGAGATAGGCCTGGTCAAGCGAACGGGGTCAGATAAAACTGGTTATTGGACGGTCAGTTCAGCCGCACTATCGGTGTTGTCGGCAGCATCAAAGCAGTAAAAGCAATTTGGGTATAATGCACCTGATTGTACCCATTTATATGAAGCGTAGCATGTCCGCCCTAACACACACTATGCTCTACCAGCGAAAAGCTGGTCGGGATGACAAGATTTGAACTTGCGACCTCTCGGTCCCGAACCGAGCGCTCTACCAAGCTGAGCCACATCCCGACAAGTGAAGTATCCTACCAGACAATTGGATAAAACGCTATACTAAGGAACTGTTAAGTAATCTAATCTTTGCCCAACGCCCTTTTTTGGGCATTGTCTGAACAGGAGTTAACTTGACATCTACCAGCTGACTGAGAAAAAAACCCAGCAGAATCGTGCGTATCGTTGCGCTCATCGCGGCCATCGTCTGGGCAGGCATCATCTTTGGCTTCTCAGCAATCCCGGGAAGCGGCTTCCCTTCTCACCCCAATTTTCTTAATGTCATCGCGCATTTTGGTTTGTACCTGGTACTGGCAGCACTGCTTGTTGTAGCGCTCAACAGCCCCGGCCAGGCGCTTTGGAAGACCGCCCTCATCGCACTGGCCATCGCCTCGCTGTATGGGGGAAGTGACGAGATACACCAGCTCTTTGTTGAGGGGCGCACCGCTGACCCCGTCGACTGGGCAACCGACACAGTGGGCGCTCTTGTTGGCGCTGGCGCGACAATCTGGCTCATCAGCGCGCAAAAGGTTAAGCGCAGCAGAAAGCGTGACGAAAAAACAAGCGGTCACTGATTCTTCGCAATTATTGGCGATTATTTACGGTATCTGCGGGCATTCACTTAATAAACATTCGCGAGCACGTCTATCTCACAAGCACGCCTGACGCCTCTCTCAGGAAGCGCCAATCTCTCATTACGCGTAGCGCGATGCGCCTCTGAAGGTTCCGATATTTGAGGCAACTCGCACAACATCGCCGGTCCGCGGGGCGTGTATATATTGCCCGCCACCCAAAGCGATGCCAACGTGGTGACTGTTCCAGAGGATGTCTCCCGCCTGCGCAGCACTGACTGGCAGCTGAATCGGGGCGGCGGTGTGCATACCCACGCCATCGCGCGTGATGTTGATACCCGCCTGCCGATAGCACCACCAGACAAAGCCCGAGCAGTCAAAGGAATTAGGCCCCGTAGCGCCCCAAACGTAGGGACAACCAAGGCGTGAATACGCGGCCTCGATTACGCTGCCGTAACTCTCGCCATTATAAGGAGCGTATTCCCAGTTAGCGGAATATTGTGGAGCCGAACCACCCTGTGCGGCGGCAGCCGCGCGGGCAGCGGCCTCTTCAGCAAGGCGGCGCCGTTCCTCTTCTTCTTCGATGAGTCGAGCGATTTCTTCTTCAAGTGAAGCAAGTTCTGACTCATACGCGGCAACGGTCTCTTCGGCCGTAATCCTGATTTCTTCGGCCTCATCGAGTTTCTGCTGGGCAATCTGCTCCTGCATGGAGTACTCATCGCGCGCGTCCTGTGCGTCCTGCTTGGCCTGTTTGCCCTCTTCAATCATCTCGGAATCGCTATCATTTATGTTGTCAAGCATATCCCATGAGGAAGTAAATTCCGAGAAACTATGCGCCCCAAAGAGCACTTCAAAGAAGGGTATCTGACCCTGTTTATACATGGAAACCGCGCGGTCACCGAGTCGATTCTGAATAGTCGAGACCCTGGTTTCGGCCGATTCGATAAGGCCCTGGGCTTCTTCCATGGACGCAATGGCGCTATCATGAGCTTCAATCGCACGATAGTAGTCATTGGAGGCCTTGTCGAGTTGCTCGGCCCAGTCGTCGAGTTTCTTTTGCACCTCATCGGCCTCAGCCTGTTTTTCGGCGGAGGTGGGTTCCGCAAAAGCACTGGCTGGCAGCAGGACATTGCCCAGGCAAACTGCCAAGGCAGAGGCGGCTGCACCACCAATGAATTTACGACGATTCATCGAATGCGCATCTAGTAAAAGAAGATTTTGTTGTATGTTCCGAACGCGTGGAACATCGCTCTTGAAGGTATCTGGCATGTCTTATTAAGCTCCGTTACCTCGTACCTTTAGCAGGTATTTCCTGTCCTTAACCGTTCCGATAGTAACATTCCTCTTCACAAGCGTCAACCGAACGGGCAGCAAGACAGCAGAAAAGCAACGGAAATGTAAACTTTGCATCCTCGGGCCGAACCCGTATAATTGAGTATTCCCCTCATATATTTCCCTGATGAATGGAGTTTTGTGGATACAACAGTTTTCGAGCGCTATGAGTCTGAAGTTCGCTCCTATTGTCGCACGTTTCCGGTGGTTTTTGACTACGCGAAAGGGTCCATCGTCAGAAGCAGCGATGGCAAGGACTACCTCGACTTCTTTAACGGCGCGGGAGCCTTAAATTACGGCCACAACAACGATTTCATCAAAGGTCGTCTCCTTGACTACCTGCAGTCCGACGCCATCGTACATTCACTCGACATGTTCACGGTCGCCAAGGCAGAATTCATCGAATACCTCGAAGAACACATCATCGCCCCCAGGGGATTGGACTACAAGGTGCAGTTTCCTGGCCCCACGGGCACCAACGCCGTAGAAGCGGCGCTCAAACTCGCGCGAAAGGTCACCGGCCGGAGCAATATCTTCGCGCTGAATGGCTGTTTTCATGGTATGACCTTGGGCTCTCTTGCTCTGACCTGCGATTTGGAGAAACGCGCGGGCGCGGGTGTTGCCCTCCATGATGTCACCCATATTCCGGCGCCGTATCAATTTGGAGAGGACCTCGCGCTCAAATTCATAACCGATACGCTCGACGATTGCCACTCCGGTATCGAGAAACCCGCCGCGATAGTTATCGAAACCGTCCAGGCAGAAGGTGGCATCCACGTATTCTCGAATCGGTACCTCCAAGGCATCAGAAATATATGCACGAAATACGAGATATTGATGGTCATCGATGACATACAGGTTGGCTGCGGGCGAACAGGGTCCTTTTTCTCGTTTGAACGGGCAGGCGTCATCCCCGACATCGAGATACTCTCAAAATCCATAAGCGGCTACGGCCTCCCCTTCGCAATCGACCTCATCAAACCCGAATTTGACATCTGGAAGCCTGCGGAGCACAACGGGACCTTCCGCGGCAATCAGCTGGCGATGGTCGCCGGCAAAGCCGCCCTCGAACTGGTCGTATCAGGCGCGATAGAGGACGGTGTTCACGAGCGCGAAACTCTGGTAGAAACCTTCCTCACCAAACACATCAAGCCCCTTGTTCCGGACGCCGAAATCAGAGGCATCGGCCTGATATGGGGCATAGACGTACATGATGGCGCAAAGGCCAAGGCGATTTGCGACCGTTGCTTTGAGAAAGGCCTGATAATCGAACGTGCCGGGCGCAAAGATGCCGTCGTCAAGATAATGCCCTCCCTCGTCATCCCCAAAGACCAGCTGACTCAAGGCCTGGAAATCATCGCGGAGGCAATTAAGGAGACACTCTGAGCAACGCGCCCGACAATGTTTTCGACACGGTGCTTAACAACGCTCCCAAAATTTCAGCCCTGCTGAGAGTGCGGTTTTTGCTCGCGCTTTGGCTTGCGAAAGCGGTTGCGGTCGCGCTCAGGTGCCTGGGCAGGAAGGCAACACAGCTTCCGGGGCGCATCGCCATCACGCTCTGCCCAGAATTTCTCAAGTGCCTCGACAGGCCAAAAACCGTCATTGCGGTGACGGGCACCAACGGTAAAACCACAGTGTGCAACCTGCTCGTTGATGTGATGGAGCAGTGCGGCCTTGAGGTGATAAGCAACCGCTACGGCTCAAATTTGAACTCCGGTATCGCCAGCGCTCTGCTCGCAAACTGCGGGCCACTGGGCACAATTCGCGTACCGATAGCTGTTCTTGAGGTGGACGAGCGCAGTTCGCGGCTGGTGTATCCCCTCATCGAACCGGACTTTTTGGTGTGCACCAATCTGTTTCGCGACTCCATCGCCCGAAACGCGCACACCGAGTTCATCTCGTATGTGATTGAAAGCGCGCTCCCCGCGAAAACACGGCTCATCTTAAACGCCGACGACCTGATTAGCTCGATGCTCGGCAGCCAGGAGGGCTGGAGGAGCTGGGGCGACCACGAGCAGAGCGGTTGGGAGAGCCGGAACGGCCGCAGGGGCTGGGGCGACCAGGGCGACCACGAGCAGGACGAGCAGGGCGGTTGGGAGAGCCGGGACGGCCGCGAGCAGGACGAGCAGGGCGGCCGAGGGGGCCAAGGTCGCCGGCGCACGTATTTTGGTGTCGGCCCCTGGGAGGGCGACCGGCGTGAACGCATGAGCCTGACGCGAGACATCACCATCTGTCCGCACTGCAATACGCCCCTCGAATACGAATATGTTCATTATCATCACATAGGCAAGGCTTTCTGCCCGCAATGTGGCTTTTGCTCGCCGCCAAGCGACTATCTGGTAGCAAATATCAACACTGCCGAGCGAGTTTTTACCGTGCAAACAGACGAAGGGAGTTTTCCTTATCGTTTGATAAGCGCGAGCATCTTCAACGTCTACAATCTCTGTGCCACGATAGCCGTGCTTCACGAATACGGCATATCCCACGCACGCCTTCAACAGGCCTTCGAAAAAGTTGAGCTCGCACAATCGCGCTACCATGAGGAAGTCGTCGGAGATGTCACTTTGGTAATGCATCTCGCCAAAGGGCAAAACGCGATTGCCTGTTCGCGCGCCTTTGATTACATCGCCTCGCTTGACGGTCGCAAGGCGGTAATCTTAAACCTCGACGACTTCTTTGACGCCAAGGGTGGCTCCGAAAACATCACCTGGCTTTACGACTGCGACTATGAGCGCCTTGATGACCCCAACATCACTCAGCTTGTCATCGGCGGCATACGCAGCTACGACCATTACCTGCGACTCCTGATTGCCGGCGTGGCGCGCGAGAAGATACGGCGCACTCGCTACGAACACGACACCGCGGCACTCGTCGAGCTGGCAGAGGTGGACAAGGTCTTTATACTCTACGATGTTTACACCATCGCCCGCGCCGAAGAGGTGCTCAGGCGACTGCGCGCACGGCTTACCGCAACGACAACCGCACAACCCACAGCAGGGGCGGCAGGGGTAGCAGAGGTGACGGGGGCGTCGGGAAAGGCGGGGGCGCCGACGGCAGAGGCAGCAGGGGCGGCGTCGGAAGCGGCAGGGTCGTCGGCAGAGGGCGCGTCGGGGTCGTCGGGAAAGGCGGCAACATGAGAATCGAATCGCTGTTCCCCGAACTCTGCAATCTTTATGGCGACAGCCAAAATATACGCTACCTCTCGCTTTGTTTGCCAGAGGCCGAACTGGTTTTGAGCAATCTCAACAGAACCCCCGCCTTTGTAACCAACGAGGTCGACCTGCTCTATATGGGCCCCATGACAGAAAGCGCCCAGCTCAAGGTCATCGAGCGACTTCTCCCGTACCGAGAACGCATCGCCGAGCTCATCGACAACGGAACGGTCCTGCTTTTTACCGGCAACGCCTTTGAGGTGCTCACCGAACATATCTTTGACAAAGAGAAAGAAACGGATACGGAAGGGCTCGGACTTCTCCCCTTTCAGACCGAGATACGCTTGTTTGAGCGCTTTAACGGCAAGGTCTTAGGAACCTTTGACCGTGGTGGAGAAGGGGGCGAAAGCGGCGCGAAAGGCATCGAGAGAGGCAACGGCAACAACGCTGAAGTCATCGAGGTCGTGGGCTTCAAAAACCAGTTCAGCTCCGTCTACGGCGACAACTCGTCCTACCCGTTTCTCACCTGCCAACGCGGAGCAGGCCTCAACGCGAAAAGCACGTTTGAGGGAGTGCGCGTTAACAACTTCTTCGGAACAAGCCTGCTGGGCCCCCTGCTCATCTTAAACCCCCTGTTCACCCGCTACCTGTTAAAACTTCTCGGCACACCCAACCCAACACTCGCCTTTGAGGCCGACGCCATAACCGCCTACCAAGCCCGCCTCCAAGAGTTCAAAACCCCCCAAACCACAGGCTTCACCACCAAAGGCCACTAGTGGTCTGTTAAGCTAAAACCTCCATGTTTGAAGCGGTCTTTTTGCCGCTGCACTGCGTTGGAAAAGTACGCCATTACGACAAGTAGGGTCGTACTTTTCCACCTTGTTCAGTGGCAAAAATCCTCACTTCCAACACGCAGTTTTTAACTTAACAGACCACTAATATACTCGGTTTACCGCAGGGCTTTCTTCATGGTGTGGGCGTAGGTGCGTAGGGTTGTGATGAGGGCGGCGTGGGCTTTGGTAGAGTTCTCGGGGTAGTCTTTGTCAAAACCCTCTGCGGACTCTTTTGCGACCCCTTCCGCAATCATACGTACGATGGCGCTGCCTACAATTACTCCGTCGGCCACCTGCGCGATTGAAGCTGCCTGCTCGGGCGTGTGCACGCCAAAGCCCACTGCAACCGGCACATCGGTTGTAGCTCGTATGAGACGCGTCAGGGAGGCGAGGTCGGTGTTTATCTCGCTTCGCATACCGGTAACTCCAAGCGAGGACACAAGATAAATATAGCCGGTCGCATCGGCCGCGATGGTCGCTATACGCTCGGCCGAGGTCGGCGCGATAAGGCTGATGACATCAACACCGTGGGCGGCCGCCGTAAAGGCAAGCTCGCCTTTTTCCTCATAAGGAAGGTCGGCGATGATGATGCCGTCAACGCCAACATCGGCGCAGGCGGCAAAGAAGGCTTCATAGCCGTAATGGTATACGGGATTGAGATAGGTGAGCAGCACGAAGGGCACCTGGGTTTTGAGTCTGAGCGAGCGCACGAGTTCAAAGATGCCGTCCACCGTTGTGCCGGCGGCAAGTGCGCGCAGATTCGCGTCCTGGATATCGGCGCCTTCCGCTATCGGGTCGGAGAAGGGAATACCAATCTCGATGAGGTCGGCGCCTCCCTCGATGAGAGCAAGGATGTACTCTTCGCTGCGTTTAAGCGAAGGGTCGCCCCCAGTGACAAAGGCGATAAAGGCCTTGTTGTTGCCACCGTTGGCAAAAGCACTGGCTCCGCCATTGCCGCCGCCTCCGTTACCAACTCCACCACCGCCACTGCCACCGTTGGCAAAAGCACTCGCAATTCTACTCATGGATGTCCCTCCCTCGGTACTGGGCGATACTCGCCACGTCTTTGTCTCCCCTGCCGCTCAGGCAGATGATGACGTTTTCCTCGCGAGATAACGTAGGAACCAACGTGCGTGCGTGCGCCACCGCGTGTGCGCTTTCGATAGCGCAGATGATGCCCTCGCAGCGGCTGAGATACTCAAAAGCCTCCACCGCTTCCGCATCGGTTATCGGCACGTAGCTGGCGCGTCCGCTGCTGTGCAAATACGCGTGCTCAGGACCAATGCCCGGGTAATCAAGCCCGGCACTGATGCTGTAAACCGGCGCAATCTGCCCCTGTTTGTCCTGGCAAAAATATGACTTCATGCCATGAAAAACCCCCGTCTCACCCATGGCGATGGCGGCGGCGTGTTGGCCGGTCTCGATACCGCGCCCCGCGGCCTCACAGCCGATGAGCCGCACGCCCTCATCATCCACAAAATGATGAAACATGCCGATGGCGTTGCTGCCACCGCCAACGCAGGCCATCACCGCGGCGGGAAGCCGACTTTCGCGCTCAAGTATTTGCGCACGCGCCTCAGCACTGATGACTGCCTGAAAATCGCGCACCATCGTAGGAAACGGATGAGGACCCATCACGCTGCCCAGCACGTAGTGGGTATCATCCACACGGCTTGTCCACTCGCGCATGGCCTCGTTGACGGCATCTTTGAGCGTTTGCGTCCCCGTGCATACCGTGTTGACCTTCGCGCCGAGCAACTCCATGCGAAAGACATTGAGCGCCTGGCGCTGAGTGTCCTCGCGCCCCATGAACACCTCGCATTCCATGTTGAGCAGAGCCGCCGCTGTTGCCGCCGCTACCCCGTGCTGACCGGCGCCCGTCTCGGCGATTACCCGTGTCTTGCCGCGCCGTTTTGCGAGCAGGGTCTGCCCCAGCACATTGTTGATTTTGTGCGAGCCGGTATGATTGAGGTCCTCGCGCTTGAGATAGACCTTCGCGCCGCCCAAATCGCGCGTCATCTTTTTTGCGTAATACAAAAGCGAGGGCCGCCCGGCGTAGGAGTTCAAAAGCTCGGTCAGCTCGGCCTGAAAATCGGCATCTGTCCGGTACCGCTCATAAGATTCCTCTAACGCCGCCAGCTCACTCATCAGCGTCTCGGGGATGTACTGCCCCCCAAATATCCCAAAACGTCCTCGTGTCATGCGCGTCTCACCCTCTCGGTAAATACAAGAGGACCGTCCGACGTTCTCTTCTCGGCAAATTTCATCATGCGCGTCTCACCCTCTCGATAAACTCCCGTATCTTGCAAGCATCCTTTAGGCCGTCGCTTTCGACCCCGCTGCTGACGTCAACGGCAAACGGTCTAAGTTCAAGCGCCTCGTCCAGATTTTCCAAGCTGATGCCGCCCGCCAGAAAATAAGGAGAACGCACCCCCTTTAACAGATGCCAATCAAAGCGCCTGCCACTTCCCGGCTGTTGATAGTCAAACAGCAGGTAATCCACGCTCTTTTCAGTGTGGAGAAGGTCGGGCGCAAAATTCTCGTCAACCGCCACGGCCCTGATTATCTTTAAGCCTGAACCCGCGCGCTCCTTAAGCTCATCGAGCTGCTCTGAGTGGTAGGCACCATGAAGCTGCGCCACCTCAAAGAGTCCTCGCTCATACAGCTCGGCGATGCGCTGAGGCTCTTCTTCCACAAACACCCCCACCGCCGTGACGCGCTCATCAAGCCGTGCGCGCAAAGAGGCAGCCCCGTCCGGCGTCACCTGCCTTCTGCTCGGCGCGAACACAAAGCCCACGTAATC
>JAISFJ010000139.1 GCA_031263665.1 Coriobacteriales bacterium | reverse complement strand
TGGTTTTTGTGGTTTTTGTGCGACAGCAAAAAAGAAAACGTTAGCGAACCTCACAGGACCGTTGCAAACAGCACAGGTCCCCCTGATGCCACCTTGAGCGTAGGAACCCTGCATCCTTGCCCACGGTAGTGGGCAATCTGTAGAGAGCGCGCCTTGCGGCTGTGTTTAAGAAAGATGTTATCGCGCGACACACGATTTGTTTTCTTTGCGGCGGGCAGTGGCGGTGAGGGTGCGTTTGCGTAGGCGGATGCTTTGGGGGGTAATCTCCACAAGCTCGTCGTCTTCGATGTATTCGAGTGCCTCTTCTAAGGTGAATACGACCGGCGGTGTGAGTTGGATGCCCTTATCCGCCGCTGCCGAGCGCATGTTGGTAAGCTGCTTGGCCCGCGCGACGTTGACCACCATATCGCCCTCTTTGGCGTTTTGCCCCACAATCATCCCCTCGTAGCATTCCTCGCCAGGCCCGACAAAAAGCGTGCCGCGCGTCTGGAGGGTGTCGAGCGCGTAGGCCACGCTTTTCTCGTTACTCATCGCTATCATGGAGCCGCTTTTACGCCCCGGTATCTCACCGCGATACGCGCCATACTCAAAAAAGCGATGAAACAGGATGGCCTCACCGCGCGTGACGTTGAGAATACGGGTTCTGAGCCCCATGGTGCCGCGCGTGGGTATCTTAAAAACCAGATGCGTGTGTTCCTCGCGCTGCGACATATCCACCATCTCACCTGAGGCCACGCCAAAGACTTCGATGACCTTGCCCGCGTACTCACTCGGCACATCAACCGTCGCTTCTTCTATGGGTTCGGTTTTGTTGCCGTGTGCGTCTTTGTGGAGCAGCACGCGCGGCCTTCCCACCTGAAACTCAAAGCCCTCACGCCGCATGGTCTCCATCAAAACGCTTAAATGCAGCACACCCCGCCCAGCGACCTCAACGCCCGCACCGTCTTTGAGGGGGGTTATGCGCATAGAGATGTTCGATTCCGCCTCGCGAGCCAGCCGCTCATTGATTTGACGAGCGCCGACGACGGAGCCTTCTCGGCCCACAAGCGGACTGGTGGAAGCCGAAAAGACCACCGCCATGGTCGGTTCCTCAACCTTGATGGGGTCGAGTTCGAGCGGTGAGGTGCGGCTCGTGACCATATCGCCAACGTCCGCATCCTCAATCCCCACCACCGCAACGATGTCACCCGCCAGTGCCTCTTCGCACTCCGTACGCCCAAGCGCCTCAAAGGTGAAAAGCTGCTTGATTTGTGCGTTGTAGCGCGACCCGCTGTTCTTGATGACGAGCACGCCTTCACCTTTGCGCAGCGCTCCGGAAAACACGCGACCGATGCCGATGCGCCCCACATAATCGGAATGGTCAACCGTGCAAACCTGAAGCGCAAGCGGGCCGGTAGGGTCCACATCGGGAGCCGGCACGTGGGCCAAAATGGTCTCGAGCAACGGAACCATATCGTTGTTGTCATCTTCGGGTTCATAGCGCGCGAATCCGCTTATCGCCGAGCTGTATACCGTGGGAAAATCGAGCTGCTCATCGGTGGCGTGAAGGTCTAACATGAGCTCAAAAACCGCGTCGAGCACCTCGTGGGGGCGTGCGCCCGGTCGGTCTATCTTGTTGATGACAACGATGGGCTTGAGCCCAAGCTCCAAGGCGTGCCTCAGCACAAAACGGGTCTGCGGCATGGGGCCCTCAAAAGCGTCCACGATGAGCAGGGCGCCGTCGGCCATTTTGAGCACCCGCTCGACCTCCCCACCAAAATCCGCATGTCCCGGGGTGTCGATGACATTGATTTTAGTGCCGTTGTACGTAATAGCTATATTTTTCGACAATATAGTGATACCGCGCTCGCGCTCCTGCTCATTGGAGTCGAGCACCCGCTCGGCAACCTGCTGATTCTCGCGAAACACCCCCGTCGCGTAGAGCAGGCGGTCGACCAAGGTCGTCTTGCCGTGGTCGACGTGTGCAATGATGGCGATATTACGGATATGATTTTGGAGCATAAAGCTATCTCACCTTTCTTTTGTGACACACGGTGACACACGGGACGGTACTGTTTTGTCACAGTTTGTTGAGCTCGCGCTCGCATTTCTCGCGTTGTTTCCCAAGTTCAGCAAGATGGCCTCTGATGGCCTTGATGCCAGCTACGGTGGAGAGCAGTTGCACAACGCCCCAGACCAAGGCTACCGGAGCAATCGCAAGCAGAGGTCTCACAGCTCGTCCGACAATAAGAGCGATAAGACCCCCCACGGTGAGATACACTCCCACACGACGACGGTCGAGCTCGGCGTCGAGCTGCGCAGTCAATTGTACTCGTGCGGCCGCTATACCAGCCAATCGCGCTTTAAGAGTGGTCGCGCGGTCTGCCGAGTGCTCGGCATCATCGGTGTGAGCCCCCGCTCGCCTGTCGCTGCGCCCCGCACCGCTCCTCGCGCCGTTCGCTCGCCGTGATGAGGACGCTTTACCCAACAACACATCACGCGCCTCGTTAACGTGCTTAAACTGTTCGGTAGCACGTTCGGCGAGCTTTTTGTTGTCAGCGTACTTATCCGGATGAAGTATCTGCGCCATCTCTTTATAGGCAAGCCGAATGTCCGCCTCGGTGGCTTCCTCGTCAAGCCCGAGAAGTCGCAGGGCCTCGTCACGCGTCATAAGCTGTACTCCTGAATGGGAGAAAGAACTGCTAACGACATATTGTACCTCATCTGACATCTATTTTCGTAGAGACGGGGCACACGAGAAAGAGGCAGTTGAGGCTTAAAAGGCGGGCTAATGAGCACATTGAGCGCTTTTTTGGGCTATTTGCCGGTTTATTTGGGAAATTTGATGGATTTTGTTGGACAAACCGTTCATACTGTTATAGAGTAGTCGGGCGCTTGTTCTGCGCTACGGGCTCGTAGCTCAGTTGGTTAGAGCGCACGGCTGATAACCGTGAGGTCATTGGTTCGACTCCAATCGGGCCCACCACTTTTGCAATAAACGCTCTAGCGTGAGCCGAGTCGCCGCTAGGGCGTTTATTATTGCGCTAAGGAGGCAGAGCAAGTGGGAGTGGGGGTCGGGGGGAACTTTCACACTGTGACAAACCGGTTTTTCGCCATTTAAAATTATTCCCAATTTGGCCACGG
>JAISFJ010000050.1 GCA_031263665.1 Coriobacteriales bacterium | reverse complement strand
GCCCATTCCCACCATGACCACGCCGCTTAAAACCGTCAACATCAAAACGCATGAGGCGGTTGAGGCCTCAAAGGAGCGCAGCGACATCTGCGCCGTCCCAGCGGCGGCGGTGGTTGCCGAGGCGCAGCTTGCCCTCGTTTTGGCGGACGCGTATATGGAGAAGTTTGGCCGTGATACCTTAGACGACGCGCTACGAGCTTTTGAAGCCTATATCGCGCGCATAACGACCCGTTGAGCGCTCATGAAAAAACTCGCGGACCACATCATCTTCATCGGTTTCATGGGCTCGGGCAAATCGAGTGTCGCCCGCAAACTCGCGCGTTTTGAACGGATGAACTGCATCGATATGGACGCTTATATCGAGCGCGAATCGGGCATGAGTATCTCCCGCATCTTTGAGGTCGAAGGAGAAGAGGGCTTTCGCGTACGTGAACTCGACCTTCTCTGCTCCATGGTCATTCGCGACCGAAGTATTCTTTCCTGTGGCGGGGGAGTGGTCACGTGTGCGGAAAGCCGCGAGCTCGTCAAGCAGCTCGGGACGGTTATCTATCTTGAGGTCAGCGCGGCTGAGGCAATCTCCCGTATCTCGCGACCGGAAACAAGGCCCCTGCTTACGGGTTCGGTTTCGCCCGCGGAGATATTGGCGTCCCGTCTGCGGTATTATGAAGAGACGGCAGATATTACCATTGATACGCGAGGGCGTCCGCTTTTGCAGGTGGTTTCCGCGACGCGCAAGGCTTTACGCGCGGCGGGGAAGCTGAAGAGTCGAAGGCGAAGTTGACGGGCGCTCTGTCGTCTGCGGCGAATGCGGCGCGAGCTACGTGTGGCGCGCATTATGCGGCGGCGTGACGGTAACGAGAAAACGAGAAAGGCGTACATGAGCACACGACGTTTGAAGGTCGTTCTCGACAAGGACACGACGTATGACATACGGGTGGGTAACCGTCTACTCACCAATCTCGGCGTGCATCTGCGCGAGGCAACAGACGCCACCAAAGCCGTGCTCATCACCGACAGTAACGTGGGACCGTTGTATCTCGAAAAAGCCAGGGCGGGGCTTTCAAAAGCGGGCTTTGAGGTCTTTGACCTTGTTGTTTCTGCCGGCGAAGAAAGCAAGGACATCGCGGTTGCCGCCGAACTCTGGGACGCGCTTGCCATGCTTGGTATCGGGCGCGACGGAATGATTGTTGGGCTCGGCGGGGGTGTGGTGGGAGACCTTGCGGGGTTTGTCGCCTCAACCTATATGCGCGGCATCGAGTGCGCCTTGGTCCCTACGAGCCTTCTGGCGATGGTCGATGCGTCCATTGGCGGCAAGACCGCCGTCAATCTCTCCAGTGGCAAAAATCTTGTGGGGACGTTTAAGCAGCCCATCTATGTGGCCGCTGACCTCGAAACACTCCGGACGCTTCCCGCAGCCGAGTGGGAAAACGGGTTTGCGGAGGTAGCCAAATCGGCTCTTCTCGACGGTACCGATTTTTACCAATGGCTCATCGACAACACCGGCGCACTCCTTGCGCATGACGAGGCCGCCGCGCAGCAGGCGATTGTGCAGTCGCTTACCTTTAAGGCGCGCGTGGTCGCCCATGACGTGAAGGAGAAGGGGGAGCGAGAGTGCCTCAACTACGGACATACGTTTGCGCACGCGCTTGAGGCGGCCTCAAAGTATCGGATACCTCACGGTCGGGCTGTTGCGGAAGGGATGCGGTTTGCCGCCCGTCTGGCAACTGAGGCCGCTGACTCGCCCGAGACCTTCGGTGAGGCACAGGATGTTCTCATCGACGCGCTTGGCTTAAAGCCTGTTGCCGAGACCTTTTCGGCCGACGAGCTTTATGAGTGGATGTTCGCCGACAAAAAGGTTCGCAACAGTGAATTGCGTTTTGTATTTGTCAGCGCTCCCGGAAAATGGGAGACCGTTGCTGTTGACCCCGATTTGGTGAAGATATACCTTATCTTATGGGAGCAAGCGAGAATGTGATAAGAAACAGGAGGAGAGAGGACAGATGGAAGAAACGATGAAGATACTTGTGTTAAATGGCCCCAATCTCAATTTGCTGGGGCAGCGTGAGCCTGAGATATACGGCTCGCTTACCCTTGAGAGCCTCAACCGAAGGCTTGCGCTTTACGGCGAGGAACTCAATGAGGAACGCGCTGGTAAGAGGTCGAGAATCGAGCTTTATTTCTACCAGTCAAACCATGAGGGCGTCTTGATAGATACGATTCAAAACGCTCCGCACGACTATGACGGCATTGTCTACAACCCCGCGGCGCACACGCATTACTCCGTTGCCCTGCGTGACGCTGTCGCGTCGGTGCCCATCCCGGTTGTCGAGACGCACCTCTCGGACATTGTCGAGCGGGGGAGCTTCCGCATGCTTTCGGTCATCTCAGAAGTGTGCATCGGGCAGTTTATGGGTAAAGGCGTGGATTCATACCGGGAAGCCATCGACCTGCTCGTCCAGTATCTCGATACCTTTCCTACGGCAGATGAACGTGAGGACTTTGCCTCTGTTCCTGTTGGCTTTAGCTCAAATGCGTTGTTCCCCGACGAGCAAGATGTCTGAACAGCGCATTTGCCGCCTGCTCGATACTCTTGAGGAAAAGCGTATCGACGCCTACCTCGCCACACGCACTGCCGACATCCGCTGGCTTACGGATTTTAGTGGCGTTTTTGATGAAGAGCAGGCTCATCTCGCGCTCATCTTGCGCCCCGCGTCGCGTGTTGTGTCGGGTGCTGCATCGGGCGCGGTTTTGGGTGCGGCATCGGGCGCGGCGTCGCGTGCGGCAGGGCTTCTGCTTTTTACCGACACACGCTATTCGGCGGCTCTGCGTGCGCTCAATCGCTCAGAACGCTGGCGTATTCTCGATGAAAGGCGCCCCCGTTTTGCCTATGTCGTCGATACGCTCAAAACTATGCTTCCCGCAGGCACACGGGCTAAGCCGCTCCGTATTGGCATCGAGAGCAGTTTGCGGCTTGATGCCTATCGTGCGCTATCCGAGGCACTTGATAAACTCGATAAACAGGAACAACTTTTTGTGGAATTGGTGGAGCTTTCTGACCTCGTGATGGGGCTACGAGCGAAAAAGGATGACGCGGAGATAGAGCACCTCAAAGCAGCGCAGGCCCTTACCGATGCCGCCTTTAGTCATATGCTCGGCTTTCTTGAGGTTGGTCTTACCGAGCGTGAGGCCGCCACAGAACTCGAGTTCTTCATGCGACGGGCCGGGGCCGATGGCGTTGCCTTTGCCTCCATCGTTGCCAGTGGGCCCAACAGCGCCCTGCCTCATGCCCTGCCTGGTAAGCGCGTTATCGAGCGAGGCGATTTTGTGCTCATGGATTTTGGCGCGCGCTTAGATGACTATCGTTCGGATATGACGCGGACGGTGGTTATGGGGGCAGCAGATGAGCAGCAGCGGGCGATGTATGAGGCCGTACTCGCGGCTCAAAGCGCCGTCGTCGCGATGCTTGCACCTGGCGTGAGCGGCCTTGAGGCCCAAAACGTCGCCGAGGCGATAATTGGCGAGCATGGCTTTGAGGGCGCGTTCACCCACTCGCTTGGGCACGGGGTGGGCATCGACATTCACGAGTTGCCCCAGTTGGCCCCCAAGGTGACCACCGCCCTTGAGACAGGCAACGTGATAACCGTCGAACCCGGCGTCTACCTCGAGGGCGTTGGAGGGGTACGAATCGAGGACTACGGCGTCATCACCGAACACGGATTTGACCCCTTCACCCATTCCCCTCACGAGCTGATAGAACTCTAAGACACCGCTGTCCCCTTCATGTCCTGTTCTTTTAT
>JAISFJ010000032.1 GCA_031263665.1 Coriobacteriales bacterium | reverse complement strand
TGCCGAGCGGCGATTATATACGTTTGGACTGTCGGTTAAGCAGGATTGATATTATATGTGGGCTAACCCCTTCATCCGACGGGAGAGGGGGTTAGCCTTTTATTGGTACTTGACAGGGGCTCGGGTCATATGAGAATGACAGGGGGCTGTGTGTTGTTGTAGGTAGATTGATTGCCCCGTTGCCCTGTTCCGCTCACACTTCGGCGTCTGGGTGGGGGTTTTGTTTGGGGGGGGTTTCG
Organism: Coriobacteriales bacterium; assembly: GCA_031263665.1. Classification (GTDB taxonomy): domain Bacteria; phylum Actinomycetota; class Coriobacteriia; order Coriobacteriales; family UBA8131; genus JAITEK01. The sequence continues at coordinate 10,140 of JAISFJ010000032.1, read as the reverse complement.
CGGGGGTTGTAGTGGTGGAGTAGGACTGCGGAAAAGAGGCCGAGTTTCCACATGAGGAGTGTTGATATGAGGGCGAGAAACACAAAGAGTACGTAGACCATGATGCCGTGAGCGTTGGAGATGAGTACGCCGCCTGCGGTTAAAAAGGCAGTCCAAACGTAGATGATATAGACCACTTGCCGTTGATTAAAGCCCTTTTTCAGCAGGATATGATGAAAGTGGTCGAGGTCGAACAAGGTAACAGGCTGTCGGCGTCTGATGCGCCGTATGATGCTGAAAAGGGTATCGAGAACGGGAATCCCCGCAAACACGATGGGCACTATCAAGGCGATAACCGTCGGCGAGCGCATGGTGCCAATGAGGGAGATGATTCCGAGCAGAGTGCCGAGCATCAGCGCACCGGAATCGCCCATATACAAAGAGGCGGGGTGTCGATTAAAGCACAAAAACGCGAGGCAGATACCTACGAGGGCAATGGCGAGTATCATCGCCTCAAAACATCCCTTGAAAAACGCGACGAAGAATAATCCTAAAGACACGATAAATACGGTGCCGGCGGCAAGCCCATCGAGGCCGTCGATGAGGTTGATGATATTGGCAAAGGCAACGAGATACAAAATGGTGAGAGGATAGGCAAAGTAGCCGAAGCCGATGAAGCCGTTTCCAAAGGGGCTGGCGATGCCCGAAAGTAGCACGCCCGAAAGGGTGACGATAGTAGCGGCGATGAGCTGACCTGCAAACTTGGTTCCGGGATGGAGGTTTATCACGTCATCGATGGCGCCCACCAAGACCATGAACGCGACACCACCTATCACGCCGAAGTAGTTGATATTCGGAAGGCTGCCCACGCCAAAAAATCCTCGCCAGGCAAAAAAGTGCTCGCCAATGGCTTCGAGAATCATGACAATAAGCAGCCCTCCGAACAGAGCAAGTCCACCCAAACGCGGCACCGGATAGGTATTAACGCGCCGCGTACTGGGGTAGTCGATGGCACCAAGCCGCTTGCTCAGACGCTTCGCAACGGGTACCAACATAAAGGTCGCGATGAAGGCTACGACCCCCAGACAAATGATGTGCACCGAATCAGACACGAGATACTCGATGCCTTATCCTTTAATTATCTCAAATGCCTGGTCACGGAACGCATCCATCACATAGGTAATGCCGGAGACCTGAGAAGCCTCGGGCGTTAAAGCGATGAGGTCATCACGAGTAATGGACGCAAGGTTCATGCAACGCGAGCCTGCCATGAGCTGCTGAAGTCCAACCTTTAAGCGGTCGACGTAGGTGTAAACACCGATTGCTCCTAAGGGGATGCGCTCGATGTCTTTTCCGTACTTCGCTTTGAGCGTTTCATAGGAGACAAATATCTCTTCTTTGGTCGCGCCAAACTCGCTGACGGTCTTGGGCAGGTCGTCCTCTTTGAGCCATTTCTCGATGTTTTTGCCCACAAACCCGGGAATCATAAGCGCGCGACCCATGCAAACAGCCTTAAAGTACGGTGCGCCCATGGCCAGGGCCTTGTAGATACCGGCTTCTTCTGTGAAGCTTCCGGCAATCGCCAAATCGGGAACATAGGCTCCCTGTTCGTCAAGCGCGCGTGCCAATTCATAGGCCATCGATTGGAGATAGAAGGTGGGGATGCCCCATTCTTCCATCATGCGCCACGGGCTCATGCCGGTGCCGCCAGGGGCTCCGTCGATGGTGAGCAGGTCGATGTGCGCGTTGGACGACCACTTGAGCGCCATCGCCAACTCACGCATGGGATACGCGCCGGTTTTAAGCGTCACGCGTTTGGCGCCGAGCGCCCTGAGCTCCTCAACGCTCTTGTAAAAATCTTCCTCGTCGATGAAGCCGAGACGACTGTGCCGCTCAAAGTGCTTGATGGCGCCGTCGTTAAACGCCGCCTGAATCGCCTCGTTGGAGGGGTCGGGCGTCACGATGTAGCCGCGGCTCTGCAACTCAAGCGCCCGCTTGAGACTGTCGACTTTAATCTCGCCGCCGATGCACTTCGCGCCTTGGCCCCATTTGAGCTCGACCGTCTCAACACCCAGTTCCTCAACGACGTAGCGTGCCACTCCGAGACGGGTATCCTCGACGTTCATCTGCACGAGGATGTCGCCACAGTCCTCCTGAAACTCCTTATACAGCCGCACGCGGCGCTCCATGTCTGGCGCCTTTACGACCTTGCCCTGCGCGTCGCGTTCAAGCGCGGGGTCGATGCCGCAGACATTTTCTCCACAGACAAGCGATATGCCGGTGATGGCGGTACCGATGGCAAACTGCTCCCAATTGGCGCGAGCGACCTCCGTGGAGCCTAACGCCCCCGTAAAGACGGGCATGGTCATGCTCACCTTGTTTTGCCAACCAAACTCCGTGCTCGTGTCGACCGTGGGAAACGTCGCCGTATCGGGACTCGCGACCACACCTTCGGGCAACCCGTCGAGGCCGAGCGCGTAGCCGTTGATATTGAGATGCGAATAATCGATGGGGTAATCTTTGTCCGCACCCGCGGTCACGTGGCCAAAGGGGCCGGGATAAATGACCTCGCGCCCTCTAAACGAGGACTTGAACACCTCACAGTTGCCCCGACAACTATCAACGCATCGCGTACACAGGCCACTGACGGGCACGACACTACGCGAGCGGTTAACGGTTTGGGTGGCATCATTGGCATTCGGACGTTGCAAATTCATATTGTTCTCCCTTCCAACGCATACATTCCAACGCATACTGCTTTGAGCCCTCTCCACAAAGGAAGGCCTTTCCTTCCCGTCATGGAAAGCGTCTCACTCAAGGAAAGCCCTGACCGATTCAGGAGCTTCCCTAAGAGCTCCTAAGAAAGTGTATCAGAGAAGCTGCTTTGTTGTGGCGAGGCGAATGGCATCTATGGCGTTTTCTGCCCCAAGTTTCTCGTAAATCATCGTTAACATCGACTTAACGGTATTTATCGAGACGCCCCGCGCCACAGAGATTTCCGTACGCGACAAACCGTGAGTGAGGTCGGTGAGGATTTCGAGCTCTTTTGTGGTAAGCTGCACATCCGCACTCGAACTGTGCGCCTCAAGGTAGCGGGAGCGGACAAAGGCGACGCGCTTCGCGTAGGTTGTCGCCCGACTGCGGATGGTCTCAAGCCACTCCGTTGATACCCCCGAAAGTACCGGGTCGGACGATTTCAGCGCGGCGGTGGTAAGGCTGCGCATATTGTTACCTAACTCGATAAACAGCATATCAAGTCCACAGGGGCGCGCAAGTTCATAGGTCTGCGCCAACGAGACCAATGCTTCCTTTTGATTGCCAAGCCGCTGATAACAGACAGCGCGAGCGGCCATGAGGCCAATTTTGCCGACGACAAAACTCGTATCCCGGCTCTCGACAAAGGCGAGAAGCGTATCGTAGTCTTTTATGGCAAGATAGTATTTGAGCTTCGCGAAATCATCCATGCCGCTGACGAGGTCATTTAAGCCCGACGTCCACAGGTTGCTTTTCAGCCAACTCTCCACACGGTTGACCTCGCCAATCATGGCAAAAAACCAACTGGTAATGACTTCATAAAACAAGTAGCGATTCATGAAGGTCTGCGCGTTCATGAGAGTTTCGAGTTGAGCTATCACATCCATGATTTGCTCGTATTTGCCCATCTGAAGATAAGTACGAAGCAGAAGGTACAGCGCTCGACACTCTATTTCCACCTGGCCGTACTCGCGCGCATCCCGGATACAGTGCAAAGCGTGGGTTGTGGCCTCGGCGCTCTGGCCGCAAAAATACGCGTACTCGCAACGCACCAAAGACTCCAAACCATGCATACAGCCCCTCAGCGTGATGGTCGTACAGGGCACCGACTGACGGACTTCCTCAATATAAGCCTCGGGGTCTCCAACCTGCGCGCGCCCAAGACGCAGGGCATACATCCCCACATTGTAGACAAGGCTTCCCTTGGCAGAAGTCCGAGCGGCGGTGTCGGCATAGCTCATGGCATCCTTAAAATGTTGAGCAAAGCCAAAGTCGTTTGTCTCGGGGCAGGTAATCATCTTGGCAAAGCCCAGGGCGTTGTGAAGCCCCATCAACATGCGGTCATGGTTGGCACTCGACGGGCGAGTTTCGAGCAGCGCGATGTATTCATGTATCAACGCAATCGACTCGTCAACGCGGCCCACCGTCATGATGAGTCGAGGATAGAGTATGAGTGCGGCCGGATTTGAGTGTAAGAGCTCCTTGGGCGCCTGCTCAAACGCTTCGAGCAGCTCTGTCGCGATATCGAGAGGCATTACCAAAGGATAGGTAGAGGCTATGGTGATGATGGCGTCGTAGTTTCCCATCGCGCGATAATAGGACAGCGCGTCAATCCGATACCCGTTTTTATCACACCACTGCGCGGCTTTCGCGTAAGCCTCCGCGCGCTCTTCTTTTGAAAGCATGTCCTGCTTGCTCTCGAGATAGCCCAACAACAGGTGATGGAGGCGATACACGTGCATGTATTGGTCGTAGCGTATCAATGAGCTGGTGTTTGCGAGCTCGTTCATAGCATCCTGGCCGCCTTGCAGCTCGTCAATCAGCTCGGGCGACAGGTGCTTGACAAGCGAGAGTTTGAGCAAAAAATGCTTGAGGTCATCGGAAATGAGGGCAAAAAGCTGTTCGTCGATTATCTTGTGAACGCTTCCTTTGAGCGCCGTGCGAACGTAATCGCTATCCTGAGGATTTTTTTCGAGAAGCCGGGCCGCGAGCGAGACCGCAAACGGGAAGCCCTCCGTATCGTAATAAAGGCCGGTCGCCACTTCGGTTGACGGCAAAACGGCCATCTGCTCAAAGTATTCGAGCATCTCGCTTTTTGTGAACGCAAGCTCACTTTCATCGATGCGAAAAAGCCGGCCGGCCTGGGCGAGTTCTGCCGCAATGGGAAAATTGTCACGCCGCGATATGGTGACGAGCGAGATGCCTTTAGAAAGAGAGCGCGACATCCGGACAATGAAGTCTAAGACGGGCCCTTCTTCGAGAAGATGCAGGTCATCAAATACGAGCACGTAATGAAACCGCAGCTTAAATTCATCGCGGAGCAGCTCGGCAAAATAACCTCGAATCTCATCGGATTCGGGAAAGCCCAGATTGGCCATGGCCGTAGCCAATTTCTGATTGAGCGACATAATGGCAAGCGAGAAGGTCTCCCAGAAGTGGGACGGCATGTTATCGCTTTTTGAGAGCTGCACCCAGACGGCTCGCGCTTCGCTTTCTCGTAGATACGAGTACACCGCGACCGATTTTCCATAACCGGGACCGGCAACGATAGTGGTAATTGGATGAGTAAGCGCTTGGTCGAGCAGAGAATCCACACGTGCCCTGCGAAGAACCCTTCGTCCTTCTACCCTCGTCAGCGGCCCAGCGACTCCCTTGCGCTCAGCCATACTTTTCTTTCCCCCTAAACCCCAAGAACGTGCCGACGAGCCACCCGCTGTTTTCTTATCCTGCAAAACATGAGGACACGCACGGCGCTTCTTGCAACCGATTATAGCATAGCGGAAAGACGCTAAACGCAGGAAAAGAAAGAGGGGGAGCCGAAGAGAAGTACCAATTGATTGTTTGTGTAAGAGAGACGAGTGCCGTGTGAAGGGAGTGGGGCTGAAGGCGCGACACAAGAGAGGTGTCGCATGTGGGGAGTGGTGCTGAGGGCACGGCACTCGTCTTATAGGGAGCACGCCGCATCCTGGACGGGGACAAGGGATGGGCGTCGCGATATGTCTTTTTAAGAACGTACATTAACTTGCCAATCGTTCGCAATCATATGAGGAAGCCCAGTCGTACTCTTGGGCAACTTTGATGAAAAGTCTTTCGACCCTGGTAAACGAGTCGATAAGCGCGGGGTCAAAATGGGAGCCTTTGCCTTCGAGCATGATGCGTCGCGCATCGCCGAAGGAGAGGGCTTCTTTGTAGGGACGAATCGAAATGAGGGCGTCATACACATCGGCTACCGCCATCAACCTGCCTTCGAGGGGAATTTCTTTCCCTTTCAGACCGTTGGGATAACCGCTTCCATCCCATTTCTCGTGATGCGTTCCCGCAATCGTTTTCGCGTACTTGAGCAGTGAGCTTTCGCAGGTGCTCCGCTCGACTTTCTCCAATATCCGTACGCCATATTCGACGTGTTTTTGCATGATTTTGAACTCATCGCGCGTGAGCTTGCCGGGCTTGTTGAGCAAGGCATCGCTGATGGAGATTTTTCCGGTGTCATGAAGCGGCGCCGAGAGCAGCACCAAATCGAGGTCCCATTCACGGATGAGCTCGGTGTAGACGTCGTTTGCGATAAGGTCTTCGATGAGCAGACGCATGAAGTTTTGAGTGCGCTCGATATGGCCGCCGGTGACGCTGTCGCGAGACTCAATCATCTCTGAGACGGTGACGAGCATGGCGTTTTGGAGGCTGAATACCCGTTCGGTTTTAAGCCGGACTTCCTCCTGAAGATTCCCGTTGTAGCATTTGAGCTGCTTGCCCTGTTCCGCGACGAGCATATGAGTCTCGATGCGCTTCATGAGCAAAGGAGCGCTGAAAGGTTTGACGATGTAATCGACGGCGCCGAGGCCGAGCCCCTCAATCTCGCTTCTCATGTCGGTCTTTGCCGTTAAAAAGATGACGGGTGTTGAGAGCAGGTCGTAGCGTTCTTTGAGCCTGCGAAGTGTCTCGTAGCCATTCATGTCCGGCATTTCGATGTCGAGAAGGATGAGGTCGGGGCGCATCATCTCCATTTTTTCGAGAAGCTGCCCTCCCGACTGCACGGGATACACTTCGTAGAGCTCCTTGAGCATGTTGCGCCCAATGGCAAGGCTGGTCATGTTGTCATCGACCAAGGCAATCCTTTTACGCTTTTTGATAGTTTTGGTATTCATTCATCTCACCTTCTTCTGTTTCGATATAATCGGACAGATGCACCACTATCTCATTAAAAGCAAGGTCGTTACATTGTTCCCGTAACCAAACGACAAGCTTTCCTTCCACCTGGTAGTCATATTGTTCGAGCTCTTCGAGAGCGTCTTCGACGCCATCTATACTGAAGTCCTCGGCCGCCTCATACAGACGCGTAAGAGCCAGCGAATCAGGTTTATTCTTACTCGGCTTACTCCACGAAGACTTGAGAGTGTCCACGGCATCGAGAACCGTTTCCGTACCCGCAATCAGGAGTTTTGCCTGTTCGATGAACATGCCGGTGTGCTTTGAAACAAAGTCACCGTCGCGGGTTTGAGCCGCTGTTTCGAGCTTATTCGCCATCGCGGCCAACTCCTCGGCGCCCACAGCACGGCTGCTGCCCTTGATGCCGTGTACCACGATGGCATAGTCATCGAGTCGTTGTGTCGCAAGTTCGTCCACGTCAGCGAGCAACAAGGCCATCTCCGCGACATAGGTCCGCAAAACCTTCAGGTACTCATCAACACTTCCGTCCAAGCGCTCCAGGCCGACTGAGACGTTAACGCCCAGCTCTTGCAGCCCTTTCAGCTCGGTTGGCGTGCTTGGCTCGGTTGGCTCTACCGATTCCGCCAGCGTGCTTGGCTCGGTTGGCTCGGTCGGCTCAAGTGGCTCCGCTGGCGTCTCGGGATTTTCCAACTCCGCCTGTTTCGACTCAAAATCCTGACCGATGCTCTTTTCATATTCCCGGTCGCGAACCCAACGGCGGATAATCGCATCGAGCTGCGTGAGGTCAACGGGCTTGGAGAGGAAGGCCGCAAAACCCTTGCTTTCAAACATCTCCGCGTTTCCCGCTATGGCATTAGCCGTCAGCGCGATAATCGGCACGGTGGTCGCGTAAGGAGTTTTGATGGCGCGTATTCGCTCAAAGGCTTCGATGCCATCCATGCCCGGCATCATATGGTCCATGAATATGGCATGATAGCGATGTTTTTCGTTTCGGATAAGCTCGATGGCGCCTGGCCCGTTGTCCACGCAATCCACCTGCATACCGTAGCGCTTCATCATCCCACGAGCTACCGCGAGGTTTGTCTGGTTATCGTCGACGAGCAAAACTCGCGCGTACGGTAACTGGATACTGACGGGCGCGGCTCGGAGGTCGTGTTTGCTCTCGACATGGCGGAAGCGTTGCAGGTTCGCGACAACCTCACTGCCGATGGGCTGCTCGCTCGCAAAACCCTGAGGGATGCACACCGTGAAGGTGCTCCCGTGGCCGTAAACGCTCCGCACTTCTATCGTGCCACCCATTATCTCGAGCAGGCGCTGCGTAATCGCAAGGCCGAGTCCGGTTCCTTCAATAGTGCGATTACTCTTGACATCAACCTGATTGTAATCGGTGAACAGCCTCTCGATGTCCTCAGGTTTGATGCCAACGCCGGTATCGGTGACGCTTGAGACAAGCCAGACGGTTTCTTCGGGGTACGGAGCGTTTTCGGCAAAAGAGGCTGATGCGGAAGAAGAAGCATTTTCGACAAGGCACACCGGGGCACTTTTGGAAGAGCGCAAAGTGCCCTCGGCGGCCTGTTCGGAATTTTCAACATTGACACTACGACGGCGTTCAAATCCAATCGTCCAGGTAACAAAGCCTTCCTTGGTATATTTGAACGCATTGGAAAGAAGGTTGTTAAATATCTGTTTGACCCTGAGTTCATCACCGTAAAGGCGCGCGGGGAGTGTTTCGTCTATCTGCAAAATAAACTCGATAGGTTTACTACCTATACGCGTCATGCTCGCGACAATCGTGTCATTGATGAGGCTCGGGGTGTCGTACTCAACCGGAATGACCGCGAATTTGCCGGATTCGACCTTCGATATATCCAAGATGTCGTTGATGATGCTGAGCAGGGTTGTACCCGCGTGATGTATCCTCGCGAGGTCCTCCTGAGTCGCGGCATCGTGATTTTCGAGAAGTTGCAGCTCACTGAGGCCAATAATCGCGTTGAGTGGCGTGCGCATCTCATGACTCGTGTTCGCCAAAAAAGTGCTCTTGGCCTTGGAAGCACGCTCGGCCTTCACTTTGAGCTTTGCGAGCTCCTCGTTTCTCCGGTATTTTTCCTCAAGCGGCCTCACGATACGTTTTGAGGCGAACACTGCTATGACCGCGGCAATGACAAAAAACGTGAGTTCGCTCAAAAGCAGGTCGTGTCGCAGTTGCGTGATGGGGCTTTCTTCGAGCGGCGCTACCACTCCAAGCGACCAGCCTATTTTGGAGCCGGCAACAGGCACGGCAAAGCAGAGCCGTCGTTGTCCATCTAAGGTATAAAGACCGCTCGTCGGCTCACCCTTAATCATCTCCGAGAAATAAGAAGCTATCTCGTCGAGCTGCTCGTCTTGTTTGGCGGCGTTTATGAAGTTGAGGCGCTCGGCAACCCTGTCGGTGAGGCCGCTCGCGATGATAGTGCCTTCGTTATCGACCATAAAGATGCTACCGGTTTCCCAAACACGTATGGAAGAAAGCAAGTTGCTGAAAAACAGGCCGGGAACGGTAACCGCGAGTACGCGCTCGTTTGCCATCGGCACACAGACATCAAATACCAGCGTGCCGTCTTCGGTATAGCGCGTTGTTGATATGATTTCTTCACCGTTAAAGGCGCGGTGGGCAGTGTCGCTGTCCGATGTCACAGCCGATGCGGGGTTGGTTCCCCCGCGCGTAATAACACCGTCCTTTTTGAGAATCGCCATACCCAAAAACGTACGGTACAAGCTGGCCTGTTCTTCGAGTGCCTGGGTGAGTTCTTCTTCGGGGCGTGTCTCCAGATACTGTGCCGCGCGAGCAACATCCGACCTGAGAAGGTTAATTTCAGAAGTTATGTATTCGTCTGCGATTTGAGCAATTACCTTAATATCAGCCTCGGTCGTCTTTATCAGGTTCTGCTTGGTGAATAGCAAACTGACACCGAGATTAGCAGCCGTGGTGATGGCGATTGCACTTATGATAATCAATATGACTTTCAATCGCACTGACATGATTAGCTCCCATCCTTTGCTTGTTATAGTTATACCAAGCGCGACAGTCGCAAACCTCACCCTGTTTTCACTTATTTTGACAAAATGTCACCTAACAGCCAGTTTCCTCTGTTTTTATCTGTTGTTTTACCTAAGGAAGCACTGAAATGAACTACCCCGTAGCAAGCTACGGGGTATCAAAAGGAGAAAAACAAGAGCATTGCACCGCCTGCGGCGGCGTTATCG
>JAISFJ010000132.1 GCA_031263665.1 Coriobacteriales bacterium | reverse complement strand
TGAAAACCACAGCATACCCATGAAATAAACGAGTACGCCAAGCAAACAGAGCGAAAAAACAAAGAGTACCTGAGTTAGCAACATGTTACCCCACCACCTTAGGGAAACACCGATTTATTCATTGCACGCCACCTGCTGGCCATTTTCGCGTCTGGCTACATTGAGCACCGTCAGCATTAGCTCAGCTAGTCCTGACGTTACTCGCCTTGCCAGACGCGAAAATGACTCACCATCTGACGTGCAAACAATTCATCGGTGATTCCTGAGTTGATTCCCGTAATCAACCTGGAATGTGCGCCGACCGAGCGGCTGCCCCATCCCGATAGCAGTAAGCACTGATACACCTTGCAATGAGAAATCGGGATATTCGACGCGCACCTAGCGTTAGTGTATCTCATCCACAGACGATATGCCAGAGTCCGCCCATATTTTTGCTAGTATTTTCGGCTTATTACCAAAAAAATCCGTTAACGGAACCCCCACCCCCTCACACCCCCACTCACCCCACCATCCTGTCATTTTGTACAAGCAAAGGCAGACGTTCGAGGCAATCGCGTCTACAGGAAACTACCGTCCATATCACAGACAGCCTGTGAGATGGCTTGTGCGTCGAGGGAGTATTCTTTGAAAAGTTCATCAAATTCTCCTGATGTGCCAAAGCGGTCTTGCACACCGAGGCGTTTGAGTGGTTTGTTGAGTACGTTTGGATATTGTGCGAGAAGCTCAGCGACCGCCGAGCCGAGCCCGCCTATAATCGAATGTTCTTCAGCGGTGAGCACGCATCCGGTCTTTCGCGCCGACTTGAGAATGGTTTCATCATCGAGCGGCTTTAAGGAAAACGCGTCGATGACCTCGGCTTGCACCCCTTGGGAGGCGAGTTGTTCGGCTGCCGTAAGCGCAAGATGTACCTCAACACCGCAGGCTACGATGGTCACGTCAGCACCGGTACGCACAACACGCGCCTTGCCGAGTTCAAAACCTTTTTCAAAACCCGCGCCATCGTCGTAAAGCTGTGGCACGGCCGCGCGCCCCATGCGTATATAAAAGGGGCCCGGTGTGTGCGCGGCAAGGCGAATGGCGGCCTTGGCCGAGACGTAATCGGCCGGCACCACTATCCGCATGTTGGGAAGCACACGCATGAGCGCAAGGTCTTCGACCATCTGATGGCTGCCGCCGTCGGGGCCAACGCTGATGCCCGCGTGGGTGGGAGCAATTTTTACGTTGAGCTTTGCATAGCAGACGGTATTGCGTATCTGGTCGTAAACACGACCGGTACCAAAAACGGCAAACGAGCCGGTAAAAACAACCTTGCCCGTAAGTGAAAGACCTGCCGCAACGCCAATCATGTTCTGCTCGGCAATACCCACATTGAGATGCCGCGAGCTATCGGCCTCGGCGAGCTTCGCGCTCGTCGTTGAGCCGGAAAGGTCGGCGTCAACCGCGTAAACGTCAACGCCTTCCTCAAGCAATTCTACGAGGGTCTCACCATAGGCGGCACGAGTCGCTTTCTTTGTGGCCATCAACGTGTCACCTCCTGACTTGCGCAAGAAGTCGCGAGTTCTTTGAGCGCATCGTCGCACTGCTCATCACTTGGAGCCTTCCCATGCCATCCGCATTGGCCTTCCATAAAATTTATACCCTTGCCCTTTACGGTATGAGCGATGATGGCGCAGGGGGCATTTTGGCACGTTGAGGCCTGGTCGAATACCTGCTTGAGCCCCGCGATGTCATGCCCGTCGACTTCGAGTGTTTTCCAACCAAAAGCCGTGAACTTGGCGGCGATGTCACCAAGACTGACCACCTCGTCGAGGCTTCCGTCAATTTGAAGATTATTGTTATCTATAATAGCAATTATATTTCCCAGCTTTTTATAAGCCGCAAACATGGCGGCCTCCCATATTTGCCCCTCCTGAAGTTCCCCATCGCCCAACAAGGCGTAGACCCTTTGTTGGCCTTTTTCACTCACGGCAAGCCCGTAGGCCATCCCGACCGCTATGGACAAGCCCTGACCAAGAGAACCGGTGGCAACCTCAACGCCGGGAAGTTTTTGTGAATCAGGATGCCCCTGCAAACGTGAACCAAACTTTCGCAAAGTCGCAAGCTCAGCGACCTCAAAATAGCCCGCACGAGCGAGCGCGGCATAAAGCACCGGAGCGGCGTGCCCCTTACTCAAAATGAAGCGGTCTCGACCTTCCCAGTCAGGTTCGTCGGGCCGATAACGCAACACACCGCCAAAAAACAGTACCGCGCAAATATCAACCGCAGAAAGCGACCCTCCCGGATGCCCACTGCCCGCCAAGGTAATCATTTTGAGGATATCCTGGCGCATATGCGCGGCGTTGTGTTCGATTTCTGCCGTATCAATCATCCGCAAATCTCCTGTCAACGTTCTTTGCCCTCACTCTCGCCCTCATTTTCACCCTTGCCCTCATTTTCATTTTCAGCCGTCTGTCCGTTACCAGTGGCCCTCACGCGAAGAAAAGCGACGATAAACTGGTCGAGGTCGCCATCGAGCACCGCGTCAACATTGCCCGTCTCCACCCCGGTACGAACGTCTTTTACCAGTTGGTAGGGATACAGCACGTAGTTACGTATCTGGTTGCCCCAGGAAGCCTCGTGTTTGGGTCCGCGAAGTTCTTCGAGTTCAGCTT
>JAISFJ010000075.1 GCA_031263665.1 Coriobacteriales bacterium | reverse complement strand
ATGAGCATATCCTGTTTGGGCAAAGCCGCGAATAGGTGTGCATCGCTGCTAACGTTATGCGCGGGCTTATAGGAGGCGCTAAAGCCGTTGGCGACGGTGTTTTCTTTTGTAGGGGCTGGGTTGGCGACAAGAGCAAAGCCCACCGTATCGTTCGGAAGAGTGGAGGGGTTGTTGAGCGTGGCTGCAAAGTCGACCTTATCCAAATCGTTTTGCTTGCATGATAAAAACACGCTGGAGCCGTGCTGAGACGTGGCGCTAAGCACAAGGGGGAGTTCCACTGTGGATTGGGAGCTTTCTTTTTGTCCCTTGGTGATTGTTATTTTGAGTGTGTTGTCTGCGGCATTATTCGCGGCAAAGCTGGTGAGAGCCCCGCCTGTCCCTACGAGCAAGGCACAGAGCGCCATGGCGAGAAGAGCAGAAAGAAAGGCGTTTGTTCCTTTTTTGAGTCGGCGCTGGCGCACAAGGAAAAAGACGATGCCAAAAGACAAGAGGGCAAGAGCGGCTAAAAACCAAAATGAGGTGTCCCCCGTGGCAGGAAGAACGCCCGAAGGATCGAGTACCTCAATGATTAAATCTGATTCCATGGCCGTATGCCCCTTCCCGTTGTTCCCCTTATCAAACGCTATCAAGCTCAACCCATTGTAGCATCAACTACTCTGGGCTATGTATCAAAAAAGGAAGACAGTATGAGCTTTTGCCGCCTGCTCATTTGATGAAGAGTTTTCTCCGACCAATAGGAGACGCCGGCAACCTGGTTTTCCGTGGTTGCCGGCATCTGTTTTTGTTCTGTGGCTGCCTGGTAAAAGGTGGCAGCCGCTCACACGGCCACTACAGGGCTGCGATAATCTTGCCCGCGACGCGTCCGTGGGTCATGGCCATGCCCATTGAGTTACCTGCGGAAGGCGTGCCGTAGCCCATGCCGTAGCGCTGGCCCAGGCAATTGCCGGTCGCGTAGAGGCCCTTGATGGGAGCGGAGCGGTCGGCCTTCATGACGTTGAGATTCGCATCGGTCAAAAGACCGGCGAGCGTTACCAGACCGGGAGACGTCGTGCCGGCGTTTTCCGCAACCGCGCCATAGAAGGGCGCCTGCTCGATGGGAATCAGCAAATCAGCCTGCTTGTCAAAGTCTGTGTCCTTGCCCTGCCGGCACAGCTCGTTGTAGTGCTCAATTTCTGTAAGCGCGGTTTGCAGTTCCTCGCCGCTGTAGCCAAGATAGCCCAACAACTCCTCGATACTGTCGGCGGCAAAGACGATGCTTGGTGGCATCGAGCTTTCTCCACTCGCCTCGCCTTCCGGGTCATGGGTGTTGATTTCGTTTAAGCTCACGATGGAACATGAGGTGACAGGGCCGCCTTCTGGTCCCGGCTGGAGATTGTGCATGTCTTCTTCCATCTGTGTCAGCATGGGCGGATAACCCCAGTTCGGCGCGCCGTGGTCGAGGCCCGCGCCCTGTACCGTTTTCATGAAGTTGGCGTCCATGACAGAGGCGACGATGCCCAGCGGCTGCCTGAGACAGGCGGCACCGGCAAGCTGAGCCATGCTCTCATTCATAAAGCGTTTGCCGTTTTTGTTGAGAGTCAAAAACGCCGATGTACCCCAGGGGCCGGGTTGCCCACCCATGATGTTCATCGAGGAGCGTGGATGAGGCTCTATGGCTCCGCCCGCCCAGCAGCCCAGCTTATGGCCCATGCCGTCGCGCCCGGGACCAATCATGCTCGTTTTATCAAGCCCAACACGGCTTCCCCATTCAGCGACATCGTCCAAGAGATTCCAAACCATATCCGGGTTGGCGGAGAAGTCTCCGGTTGCCAGCAAAACGCCCTTGGTGGCATTCAGTCGCAGATAGCTGCCATCTGATTTAAGCGCGTAGGCGCCGGTAACGGCATCGCCATCTATGACGAGCGCCTCGGCGGAGCAACCCCAATACCACGTGGCGCCCAAACGCTCGGCCTCCCATATCGAATAGGTCTCTATCTCCGTCAGACGGGTGAGCTTGCGCCCGGGTATCACTTCTGTGGGGTTGACGGTGGCCGCGGTCTGCACGGTTGTTGCCCAGGACTTAAAGCTGGACTGCTCTATGGGATAATCGCTGCCCTTATCCTTGCCATAGGCTATCTGAATAACGCAACGGCCGCCCTCGTAGTCGAGCATGTCGCTGGTCTCAGGTATCAGGGAGACCAGATTGTCAAACATCTCTCCCGAGTTCTCGACGAACAATTTGATGATATCCGGAGAAACACGGCCGATGCCGCGCCGAACGTATTCCGCGGTAATCTCGCCTGTGTTGTAACCGCCAAAGCCCTTCTCGGTTATCCAGTTTGAGTTGTACGCGCAGATGTCGTCACCAAAGTAGACGTACTTTTCCTCGGGCTGCTTTTCCACGACCGCGACGGTAGCTCCTGCCTGGGCCGCCGCGAGTGCGGCCTGGGTTCCCGCGTGTCCGCTTCCGAGGACGACAACATCGACCTCGACGGTCTCTGAGACATCGGCCTCGGCAATCTCGGGCATCTTCCCCAGCCAGTCATCGGCACAGATGGCACCACCGACAGGCCCACTCACGCTGCCGCCGCCACCGGTTGCTGAGGCAGTGTCGCCGCCTCCTCCGTTGTTGTCCCCGTCCCCGCCAGCTGAGGGCGAGCAAGCCGCCAACGCACCGGCTCCCACGAGGCTTGCCGCGCCGATGCCCGCCCCCATAAGGAAGTTTCTGCGGTTTAACACGGTCTGCATGGTCTGACGTTCTTCGTTTTCGCTCATAGGTTCTTCTCCTTTATGGAAGTGCCGATTCATTGCTTGTATGCCAGATTTCGAGTCAATTTGCCACAGGTCTGTTCGGGCGAACGGTGGGACTAGCAGAGCTAATGCCGCCGTTTGCACGGACAGAGATGTGGCAAATTGGCCGGAAGATGGCGTGCAATGAATAAATCGGTGCTTCCTTAGTTCACTGTTCCTGCATAGTGCAGGCTGTGCTACACAGTAAGGGAGAGCCAGGTGGGAAAACATCACCACAGTGCGGGGATTGTGGCGC
>JAISFJ010000006.1 GCA_031263665.1 Coriobacteriales bacterium | reverse complement strand
TGTAACCTTTTACCCTAAAGTATCGATTCAAGTATGGAGTTCAAATGCTAGAATAGCGTAGGGATTGGAAAGGGTATCGATATGCAGGTTTGGTACAGATCGTTCGGCACGGGTCTGCCATGGGCTATTTTTTTCTTCTGCATGTTTAATTATCCGCTTTTTGGCTTTACCGATCCTTCGTCTAAGGCTAACAATCCCTTTAATATGGGTTTTCTTGTAACACTTGCTTTTGCCTTAGTCATCTTGGGTCTTATCACCACTACCAATGTTGTCAAAGCGCAAATTGGTGCGCGCACCAGACTATCCATTGTTGCAGGAATCTGCGTAACGGCCGGCTTGGGATGGGGAGTGCTTCTTAATATCGAAGGAATTACTCGCTTTGCACCCTACATAGCGTCAGGAGTGCTTACATCCCTCGGATTGTCTGTCTATCTCTATTTCTGGTTCTGCGACATAAGTGCCCTCACAGATAGAATGCTGAGATTCATATTACCGTTGAACTTTATAGTGGCATCATTGCTGACGATTATGACTTTGGCCCTGCCCCGTATGATTACGCTTATCCTCTGTGTAGCCATTTGCGCAATATCGACGTTTTGTATTATCGCCAACAAGAAGCAGGCTGTTTTTTGTTCGATTAAAGAATCAAATAATTCAAAAAGCGAAAAAGTTACCTGCACAAATTCTTCTCAAAAAGACTCATACAAGAGCTTCGCTCAAAATCTGCATAAAAGACAGTTCCGATTTCTCTTCAGACGCTTAGAGAGAACAGATCGACTTTCCGACATTATCGTATGTGCAATCAGCACGGTAATCTTATCGTTTATTTACACATTGGTTGGACAAGTTGCGCTTTCGGTTCCAGAAACCCAAAACTCCCTTAACCTGATGACTGTCACCGACATGGGACTTGCTGCTCTGCTCGCATTGTTCATAGGCTCAATTTCAAACGCTAAAGTAAACTCTGGTCTCTTTTATAAAATTATCTTTTCTATTCTGGCAACTGCGCTGTTCTTTTTGCTTTTTCTTGGTGAAACCTACTGGGTCGTTTTTAACAATCTGGTCGTACTTTCCTACTATCTTTTTCATATACGCCTCTTCATTTTGGTGACCATGGGTTTCAAGCAGGAAAGAGACTCTGGCATCATACTGCTTTTGATAGTTACTGGATTGGCTTTCGGTATAAGCTTGGTAGGTGTGGGTATTGGTGCCATTATAACCAGAACTGGTGGTTTTGATGCTGTACGGCTTTCTGTAATTGCTTTTGCCTGTGTATACGTTATGGTCATGGGGCTTTTATTGATAATCAGTAGGCCTAAACGAGGCAAACAGATTGACTTGAAAGACGATGACTGGCACAAAACCAAAGGCGAAGTGCGTCGAGCAGTAGAACTCATGCAGCGCGATACAATGGCATCCACAGGAAAACCTCTCTGGTCGCTCTCCGATGCCGAACTTGATAATCTTTGCGACCGCTTCAGCGCACATTATCGACTGACCAGGCGTGAGCGTGAAATACTGCCTTTTATTGTACGAGGAAAAACCGCTTCAGAAATATCGGAAACTCTTGTCCTTTCAACCAGCACGATCAAGGGGCACATGCGTACTCTGTACCGTAAATGCAACGTACATTCAAAAGAAGAACTGATAGCTTCTCTTACCTATGATCAAATTGCCTTCACCTGACCTTGAGAGACAGTTCTTTTGTATTGCCTGTATGTGCAAAACCCTGGATAAGACTTTGACCTATAAAAGCACAAAAATCCGTCTCTGCGTGTTAATTCTTAAAACCGGATGACGCCGGTTTTGCCTCGGCGGGTGTTTTTTATGAAGCGGACGGTTTCATCTGCCGCGTTCATGATGATGGCGTGCGTGGTGATGGAGCCGCCTTCGTCGATATGGACGCCGGAGACCATCTCACCATCCGTCACACCGCACGCGATAAAGGCCGCGTCATCGGAGCGTACGAGCGCATCGCGTTCCAGTACGCCATCGAGGTCGATGCTGGTTCCCTTGACCATCTCTTCGGCACGACGACGCTTGTCGGCGGCTTTTTCATCTGAGCCAAAGTCAAAGCGCCCCTGAAAGAACCCCCCGATAGCCTTGAGGCCGGCGGCGGCAAGAACTCCCTCGGGTGAGCCGCCGCTGCCGAGATAAAGGTCGATGCCGGTACCGGGCACAGCCGTCGCAATCGCGCCGAACACATCGCCGTCATCGATGAGGCGCACGCGAGCACCTGTCTTGCGCACGGCCTGTATCAAAGCCTTGTGGCGGTCGCGCAACAGGACACAGACGTTGACTTCGCTTGTCGGCTTGCCGTACGCCTCGGCGACCGCACGGACATTTTCGGCGGGGCTGTTGTCGATGTGGAGCCTGCCCGTAAGTGCCGGCCCAGCGGCAATCTTGTTCATGTAGGTGTCGGGCGCAAAAAGCAGCGCACCGCGAGGGGCTACCGCGATGGTTGTGAGTGCGTTTGGACGATTGTACGCGCAGAGATTGGTGCCCTCCAACGGGTCAACTGCGATGTCGATTTCCTCACCGCCACGGCCCAATTCCTCACCGATATAGAGCATGGGAGCCTCGTCGCGCTCTCCTTCCCCTATGACAATGCGCCCCGAAAAGTCGATGGTGTTAAATGCGGCACGCATGGCTTCGGTCGCCGCTTCATCGGCCGCAACCTTATCCCCGCGCCCATTCCATTTGGCGGCCTCAATCGCGGCAAGCTCCGCGACCTCAAGTATCTGCATAATTCGCGCTATCTGCATGATTTACTCCATTCCCTGAAGAAAAACGGGTTCAACTCTTTTGAACCCCATCATAACACGGAGGACAAGACCACGTAACGGCGAGGTTACGGGCGGGGCTGACGGCGGAGTTTTGCGGCGAAGTGAGCGTCGGGGGAGGTGGGGGTGAGGGTTGAGCGGAAGGGGTTTGGAGGGATGGTGGATGGGTCGAGGACGAAAGGCTCACCGTCATCGCTTGCGAGAAAAGCATCGATGACCTGCTCGTTTTCTTCACGGAGTGCACTACAGGTTGAGTAGACTACAAAGCCTCCAGGCTTGATGTGACGAGCAACCGCCTGAAGCATCGCAAGACCTTGTGCGGCCATCGCGGTAACATCCTCGGGGGTAAGCCGCCAGCGTATCTCGGGGTGACGGCGCAAGGTTCCGGTGCCTGAGCAGGGTGCGTCGATGAGCGCACCGCCAAAGTCCTGCGATATAAGTCGCGCGGAAACAAGCTCATCGAGACGCAGGGCATCGCCTACAACGGGGATGACATCTTCCAGATGATAGCGCTTGATACGCTCCTGTAAGATAGTTTGCTTAAACGCGTGACGGTCGAGTGCATATATTCGCGCCGGGGGGCCATCGAGGTCTCGCGCCCTTCGCGCGTTATGATAAAGCAGGACGGTCTTGGTGCCTCGGCCGCTTCCCACTTCGAGAAAATCTCCGCCTGCGCTCGGAGTCGCCAACGCAGCAACTTTTTGCGCTGAAGCATCGGCGACGATGAACTCTCCTGCCTCGATACGAGGCAGCCAGGCGGAGAAGTCTGCGGCGGCGACCTCAACAGTTGTCCCCCGCGCGATGTCCGCCAAAAACACCGGTGCCTGCTGGTTGGAAGCCTCCATGAACGCGGTGGCGGACGCAAAGCCAAACTCCGCAATGAGCCGCTTAGCAAACCACCCAGGGAAAGCCTGTTGGTGCGCCAACGCCTCAACATCGCACGTCACGTCGCCAAAGGGAAAATCCTCTTTTAACTTTGCGACCTGCCTGAGTATTTTATTCGCAAAGCCACTTGCGTAGGGGGCAAAACTCCGAACAAGCTCAACGCCCTGGTCAACCACTACAGGAATTTCTTTATGCAGAAAAACCATCTCGTAGGTGCTGATGCGTAATGCGTCGCGCACATCGGACTTGATGCTGCCCGTTACAAGCGCAGAATCGAGAAGATAGTCGAGTTCACCTTGACACGCAACCACACCCAAGATGAGCACGATGGCAAAATTGCGCTCGGCCAAGGGCAGACGCGCGCTGCGGACCTGGCTTTCGATAAGCTCATGGGCGTAAGCGCCGCGTCTGCGAATTTGCCTGGTAACCTCAAGCGCAAGGCGTCGCGCCGAAGTGGCGCCAGGCGATGTGTCGGCGGTTGGCCCCTGAGACGCGCTCACCCAGCACTCCGACTAACAGCGTGCCAGACAGCAAGGCCTTGAATGTCACCGCGCAAGCCTTTCGCACCAGCGGCGAAGGCTGCGGCAGACATCTCTTTTCCGCCATCGGGCTTAAGGCTGGTGACTTCAAGGCTACCATCAGCCGTTGTAAGCAAGAGCTGTCCTTTGATGAAGGTCGCCAAAACCGCGCCCTTATCCGTGCCGTTTTCTTCAAAACCAGCAATTTCTTCGGCACCAACGCCGAGGCGGGCATCAAGCACGGCAACCGTCCTGTCCGCTATCACGCAGCGCGCGGGCGCCTGTGACGTGGAGGCAAGAACTCTGCGCAGGTTTAACTCCGCGCTGTCAAAAGGGTCTAAAGCCATCTCGTATTTTTCGATTTTATCCGCATAGGTCACGCCGTCTTCGTCCTGCTCAACCCACGTCGCGCTTCCGTCGGCTATGCGAGGCAGAGACTCCACCAAAAGTTCAGCGCCTAAGCGCGCGAGTTCCTCGGTGAGTTCGCGGGCGTTTTTCCCCAAAGCCTCCACCTCTCCAACGGCGCAGTAGGCGCCCGTATCGAGGCGTTTTTCCATGCGCATGATGCTCACGCCCAGGCGCTCATCGCCGGCGAGAATGGCACGCTGGATGGGTGCGGCACCCCGCCAGCGTGGCAACAGCGAAGCGTGAATGTTGATGCAGCCATAACGCGGTAGCTTAAGCACCTCCCCAGGAAGAATCATCCCGTAAGCCGCAACGACGATGAAATCCGGAGCCGTTGCCGCGATGCGGGCAAGCCACTCGGCATCGACGACGCGTCTGCCCACAGTGTCAAACAGCGGCGCGGGCTCTGGATTGCGTGAAACCGCGTAGAAACTGTGCGGCGTCAACACAGGAATGGCAGATTTTTCAGCGTAGGCGCGCACGGGCGACGGCAACAGGGCCTTGCCGCGCCGCGAGGCGGCATCGGGACGGGTGAAAACAAGTTCGACCGAAAAACGACCTTCCAAATCCTCAGCAAGTGCCTTGAGCGCCGATGTCGCAAAGGAAGGCGTCCCCATAAAGACGATGTTCATCAGTCATCAGTCCTTTTTCACCGAAGTATCTCCCGGTTTTGCTCCGGCCTCGAGAGCTTCTTCATACTCCTTAAAAACCCGAATGCGCTCAATGGGGTCGAGATGCTCAAACATGGTCATGCCTTCGAGGTGGTCCAACTCATGCTGAAGCGCGCGCGCGTAAAACCCCTCCGCCTCAAGGTTAAACGGCTCTCCGTCGAGATTGACAGCCTCGACCTCGATGTTGTTAAAGCGCTCGATGGAAATCTGGATACCGGGAATGGAAAGGCAACCTTCCTCACCGGTTTCTTTTTCGCCCCAGAGCCGTTTGATAACCGGATTGATAAAAAAGGTCGGGTTCTTCTCGTTGACCTCGCCATCCTCGTCGGGCGGCGTTACGTCAACAACAACCAGTCGCTTGCCGATGCCCACCTGAGGGGCGGCAAGGCCACAGCCCTGGCTCTTATACAT
>JAISFJ010000005.1 GCA_031263665.1 Coriobacteriales bacterium | reverse complement strand
CTTACGAAACAAGCACGCGCGTCTTGCCCATTTGGATTGGCCCAACGGAGGCCGCTTCTATCGGCATCGCTTTGGAGGGACATCCGCATATCCGCCCGATGACGCACGATTTTCTCGCCAGCGTTATCTTTGCTCTTCATGCCGAAATCGACTATGTCGTCGTCGACCGCGTTGAAGGCTCAACCTTCTTCGCGACGGTCGTGCTCGACCAAGAAGGAGAGCCCATCGCCGTTGATGCGCGCCCCAGCGATTCAATCGCCTTAGCCGTGCGCACGCAATCTCCACTTTATGTTGATGAGGACGTGCTCAACTCGGCTTCCTTCCCCTATATATTCGCCAACAACACAAACCGCGACACCGCCATGAAAGAGTTTAAGAGTTTTCTCGAATCGATTTCGCCGGAGGACTTCGAAATTCACGAATAACCACCCCGGTGTTTCGCACCATCCCTCCCTCCGGAACTCTCGCTGTGCCCTGGCGCAGTGAGGACGGAGACAGTGAGAGGAATTAACACCTTTGGGACCTGTGACCGACTATTGGTTGTCAAAGGTAAAATTCACATGACGGAGTAAGCGTTTCCTGCTTTTTCGCGTATACTGGAAAACAAGGAAGCACCAATTAAATGGATACGCAAAAGAGGCAGATGTGCGACAAACTGTTACCGGAAAAATATTCACCATTCCCAATCTTCTTTCCCTTGTTCGGCTGATTCTATTGCCGGTATTCTTCGTGTTGCTTGTCCAATACGAAAACAATGTCATGGCCTTCCTCGTGATTCTCGCCGCCTCGCTCACCGACCTCATAGATGGCCCCATCGCGCGCGCCACCCACACCGTATCGAGACTCGGGCAGTGGCTCGACCCCTTTGTCGACCGCGTGTTCATTATCGTGGGCATCATCGCGATTTACGTGGCGGGACGCGTCCCACTTTGGATACTGCTTTTACTCCTGGGGCGCGATGCGTGTATGCTCGTGCTCACCGTTTATCAAAAACGCCGGTTCAACCGCAATTTCAAGGTTATTTTCCTCGGCAAATTCACTACCGCGCTGGTCATGGCGGGGTTTTGCTCCCTCGTGCTCTGGTGGCCCATTCTTCCGAGCGCTCATATTATCGATATCTCCTTCCTGCCCGGCTGGGGCTCCGTTGAGGCGCCGCTCGGCGTCTGGCTCCTTTACGCGGGCGTGATAGTTTCATGGATAACAGCGGCCATCTATCTGTACCGCGGCCTTAAACCAGACCCACGAGATGTGCGCGACTCGCGAGAAGAAGCCAAGGCGCGTGAGAACATCGAGGCGGAAGCGGCGGGGACAGCAGCCGAGGCCGGGACGGCGGGGCACGGGACGGCGGGGACAGCAGCCGAGGCCGGGACGGCGGGGGCCGGGACGGCGGGGACAGCAGCCGAGGCAACAGCAGCCGAGGCCAGGACGGCGGCGGAAGCGGCAGCCGAGGCCGAAACAATAACGGGGACAACGGCAGCAGCTGAGGGAGACGATGATAACGAAAGAGGCTGAGAGGCGATGAGCCCTCGGGGGGGTTACACACGGCACGATGTTAACGCGCGCGGCCCGTTGCGTGGCAAAGCGTCGCGCGGTGGGCTTGTGTACGACGAGTCATTACATAGGGGCTCAACAAAGCGCCCGCGCATAACACCGTCTCGCCATGACCTGAACTTTCGGCGGAAAACCTCCCCTCGGCGAAAAGTCACCATAGTCGTCGTAGTCGTTATCGCACTGGTTTTGCTCGGTCTCATCGGCGATGTGACCCTCAACTTTGGCAAGATTCACAAGGGAGTTTCTCTGGAGGGCATCGACCTTGGCGGCATGACCCGCGCCGACGCCGCCATCGTCTTAGAAGAACAGCTCAACCCCGTCATCAACTCGGCGTTCGTCGACCTTTTTGCCAGCGAGCAACTGAAAAGCGAAGGCACCGGCGAGGCAACCGTTGAGCTCACGGGCGCAAGCACATCCTATGACGTAGATGAGGAAAACCAAGGCAACCACTCCTGGCAGATAAGCCCGGCAACCGTAAACGCGACCATCGACGGTGCGGCTTTGGCAGAAGAGGCCTATGCCGTTGGCAGAGGGGGAGATTTCTTCTTTGGCCGTCTCAAGGCGAATACTTTTGGCGTTGAGGTGGGCGGCTTTCTCACCTACGAGCCCGCACAGCTCGAAACCCTCGAAACACTTCTCAGCAATGCCATCGGATGGCAAGTGGAAAACTCAAACATCAGTTTTGAGGATGGGAGCTTTATCGCCGTCCGCGGCCAGGAAGGCTATGGGGTCGAGCACGGAAGTTTTGTCGCGCAGCTCGACTGCGCGTTTCTCGGCAGCGACCGCACCGTTGTTGTCCCGATGGTCTCCATCCCACTCGTCATCAACGACGCGACCGCCATCGAAGTCGCCGTATTCGCCCAGACAGCGATAGAGCAGCCGGTTACCCTGAGCTATGAGGAAGAGGATTTGTGGACGCTTAACTCGGGCGACCTCGGCTCTTGGATTACCACATCCATCGTTGGCGAAGGCGACGAGGCAGAGCTTGTCCCCCATGTTGCCGAAGATAAGCTGGAGGAGGGTATCCGAAGCATCATCGGTGACCGCGACCCCGGAATACAGCCTCAGAGCGCTCGCTTTGAAATCGTTGATGACCAGCCAACCGTAGTCGCGAGCACAGAAGGCTCCGGCATCGACTACGCCCAAGTGACCGCCGACTTGAATGCGGTGCTTTTTTTGGCAGATGAGGCGGCGGCAGATGAGGCGGCAAAGCGCCATGTCGCCCTGACCATCATGACGCTTGAGCCCAGTGTCTCCACCACTCAGGCAAATGAGATGCACATCACCGAAAAGATAATGAGCTACACCACCGAATATCCCCTCGCTTCCAACGCGAAAATCGCCAACGTTCACCTCGCGGCCGACCTTCTCGACAATTCACTCATCGAGCCGGGTGGGGTCTGGTCGTTTAATGACACCGCGGGCGAGTGTACCGTGGAGCGCGGTTTTCAGAAGGCGACGGCCATCGTTGGGGGAGAGTATGTCGATGAGATTGGGGGCGGCATCTGCCAGGTCGCGACCACGGTATACAACGCGGTATTCGACTCCGGGCTGCCCATCGTTGAGCGGGCAAACCATGGGTTTTACCTTCTGGCCTATCCAGCCGGACGCGACGCCGCAATTTCGTGGCGCGTGCTCGACCTCAAGTTTGAAAACGACACCGAGAACTGGATTTTGCTCACCATGAGCTATACCGGCACCACGGTAACCTGCACGCTGTGGGGCACCAACCCCGGCTATCGAGTAGAAAGCGAGGACACGGGGTTTACCGACCGCACGGACTATAAGACCAAATGGGTGAATAATCCCGAGCTTGCCAAGGGCGAAGAGCGCCTCAAACAAACCGGTGTGCGCGGTCGCACCATCGTTGTGACCAGATACGTTTACAATAGTGAGGGTGAACTTTTGCGCAAGGCGGATTTCAGGTCGGTTTACGAGCCCGAGACAGAGATTATCGAGGTTGGTACCAAAGGAGACGGCGCGTAAGAAAGTGGGAACAATTCGACGGCATATCGACGGCAATTCGACGGCATATCGGCAAACAACCATGAAGGGAAGGCAGCAGTGACAAATTCAACGGGGAGGGTGGCTGGCCCGGAGAAATACTTCCAGCCCGAGATTGAGAAAATGGAACGCTCAGAGCTTGAGGCGCTCCAGCTAGCACGGCTGAAAACAACCGTTGCTCGTTGTTATGAGAACATTCCGTTTTACCGAGAGACTTTTGATGAGGCAGGGCTTGCGCCCACCGACATTCAAACGCTCGATGACCTGCGCAAACTCCCTTTTACCACCAAGCAGGACATGCGGGATTCCTACCCCTTTGACCTGTTTACCCTGCCTGTGGATGATGGGCGGGTACAAAGGCTCCACGCCTCATCGGGCACCACCGGCAACGCAACGGTCGTCGGCTACACGCAAAATGACATCGACGCATGGGGCGATACCTTTGCCCGAGCGATTGCGCAAGTAGGCGGCGATGAGCACTCCATCCTGCAGGTCGCCTACGGCTACGGCCTGTTTACGGGTGGCCTCGGCGCGCACGAGGGCGGCATCCGCATACACTCAACCATCCTGCCGATGAGCAGCGGCAACACCAAGCGTCAGGTGCAGATGATGCACGATTTTGGCGTGGACATTCTCGCCTGCACACCCTCCTACGCGCTTTTGATAGCCGATACCGCCATCGAGATGGGCTTTGACCCGGCTAACGACTTCAAGGTCTCCGGCGCCATCTGCGGAGCCGAGCCCTGCTCCGAGGGCATGCGCCGCGACATCGAGCGCAAACTCGGCGTCAAGATGGTCGACATCTACGGGCTTTCCGAGGTCATGGGCCCCGGCGTCTCCTGCGAATGTCGGCACCAGAGCGGTCTGCATGTGGCCGAGGACCACTTCATCATCGAGATACTCGACCCCGACACGCTTGAGCCCGTGCCCGACGGCGAATACGGCGAGGTCATCTTCACCACGCTCTCAAAGGAGTGCTCGCCACTCATCCGCTATCGCACGCGCGACATCTCACGCATCGTGGTAGGCACCTGCGCGTGCGGGCGCACGCTGCGTCGCATGGATCGCATCCAGGGCCGCACCGACGACATGCTCATCATTCGCGGCGTAAACGTGTTCCCAAGCCAGTTCCAGGAGGTGCTCGCAAACTTTGAAGAGGTCACGTCGTACTATCAGATAATACTTTCGAATAAAGGCCCGCTCGACCATGTAACGCTCAAGGTCGAAACCGTGCCCGCCTTTGACTTTGATGAGATACGACGGATTGAGGACTTGCAAAAGCGCATCAACGCAGAGCTCAAGAGCAACCTGCAGGTGAGCGTTGAGGTTATGGTTGTCGAGCCCAAGTCCATCGAACGCAGTGAGGGCAAGGCCCGCCGTGTCATCGACGAGCGAGACAAGGATTGAAAGGAGCGACCATGATAGACCAGATAACTGTCTTTCTTGAAAACGAAAAGGGGCGGCTCGCGGCGCTTTGCCGTGCCCTCGGCGACGCCGATGTTTCCATGCACGCGCTGACGGTCGCGGACACTGCGCAATACGGCGTGGCTCGTATCATCGCCGATACGCCCGCGAAGGCCTACGAAGCTCTGAACGAGAAGGGATTTCGCGCGTCGCTCACCAAAGTGTTCGCTGTGGAGATACCCGACCACGCCGGCGGACTCGCGACACTGCTTGAGGCTTTTGACGCGGCGGGTGTTAACGTCGAATACGCCTATTGCTTCGCCACAGAAGGCGGCAAGGCTGTTGATGTTTTGCGGATTGATAATCATGAGGTGGCAGAAGGCATCATCACCTCGGCAGGATTTCGCGTGATACGACCCACGGAGTTGTATGCGTAAGTACGGCGACAACCTTGTCAGGGCGACGTGTGTCAGGGAAAGACACACCGAGACGTGTGTCAAGGGGACGTGCACCTTGACACACATCCCCCTGACACACGTCCTGTTGGCGTTCATTCTCGCGTGGAGTTGTTTGTTGGTAGCGTTTTCTCCAACAGCGTACGCCGACATACGCATCAACGATCTCGTCGCCGAAAAGCCGCTTGGCGATGACCATCCCACCGTGCCCGACGCCCCCGACATCGTCGCGGACTACGCGGCGCTCAGCACCAAAGAGGGAATCATGCTCTGGGAACGTGATGCGAGCACGCCGGTTCCCATGGCATCGACCACCAAAATTATGACAGCGGTCGTGGCTTTGGAAAACGCCGACATAAACACGCCCATGCTTGTTACCTATGGCGCCGCTATCACGGAAGGGTCGACCGCGAATCTACGAGAAGGGGACACCGCTTTGCTCAAAGACCTCATCATCTGCATGATGGTTCCTTCCGGCAACGACGCGGCCGTCGCGATTGCGGAAAATATCGCCGGCACCGAGTTCGCCTTTATCGACAAGATGAACGAGAAAGCCGTCGCGCTTGGCATGACCAATACCCATTTCTCAAACGCCTCAGGCTTAAGCGATGAGAACAACTACACGACGGTCAAAGACTATCTGTTGCTCACGCGCGTGGCAATGGGCAACGAGTTATTTCGCGAGGTCGTCGGCACCGTAGAGCTTACCGCCAATGTCAGTGGGCGAGAAGAAACCTTTGTCTCCACCAATATGTTGCTCCACGAGATGGAAGGCGTCAATGGGGTAAAAACCGGTTTCACCGAAGAGGCCGGCTACTGTCTTGTCGCAAGCGCCCAACAAAACAACTTTGAACTTTACGCGATTGTTTTTCATTCGGATACCGAAGAACAGCGCTTTGTTGACGCTCAGGCTCTGTTGGAATGGGGTTTTGCCCACTATCGAACCGTTGAGCTCGTCAATGCTGGCAAGCCCATCGCCGAGCTAGCCCTGCTGAGCTGGATAGATAAAACGGTGCCAGTCGCCGCCTCCGCACCTGTCTCGGCGGACATTTTTGATTATGCGGGGACGATACATCAGGAGGTGACCCTCACCGAGAAAGAGGGTTCGATTCGTAAGGGAGAGTCGGTTGGCTCACTCGTTTGGACTCAAGGCGAAGAAGTCATCGCCCAGGTTGACCTTGTCGCGACAGAGGACGTGTCCCAACCAGACTTCTGGGAAGGTATCGGCATCTGGTTCAAACGCCTGTGGGGAAACCTCTTCAAAGACCCCCCTCACGCAACCTCCACAACCACCCTCCCCGAAACCTTCGACCTAAAAATTGCCACCACAAACAACTAAACCTGCCTGACACACTCTCCCTGTTCGTATTGCGAAAAACTGAATTGATAAACCGTTCCGTATCCGTGAGTATGTCAACTCGCAAGTGGTGATACACTATTTGTTACGCAAATTAGGGAAGTGCTGAGTTAATGTTGACCACCCAGATGGCGTGATACGATATCCGGTGCTTTCTTAACGAGTTATTCGTACGAATCCTGGCTGTTATGGGGCATATGTGAGCGAATTGAACATCCTTTCGGACAATGAAAAATCTCCCCAGGCAGAGCCCCCG
>JAISFJ010000168.1 GCA_031263665.1 Coriobacteriales bacterium | reverse complement strand
ATGACCTATCCGGCGTGTCAAGTTTTACGTCCCCCTGACAGGCCGTCCCTGACACATCCCATCCCGTCTCCATCTGTCCTACCCTCTTTTATCTAAACCGAAAGCCCTGCGGCTTTGCGGAGTATGCGGACGACGTCTGCCATGGTGAGATAGCCGTCACCGTCCATGTCGGCTGCGGCAATCTGGGCATCGGTGAGTCCCGCAGAGCCACTGATGACGGCGCGGGCGACCTGGAGGGCTTCTCCTGCGGCAGCGAATTGTGCTCCGCTCAAAGTGACATCAGGGGGGGGCGCATCGCTTGTAACAGTCCTGTGGCGTTCGCTGAAGTAAGTCGTGTGCAGTGTTTACCTCTATTTTTCATAGAGATTGATTGGGTCGTCGCCAAGTTCATCTCTGAACAAAATAGTCAAATAGTCTCTACCACCATAAAGCACCCTGACTATGAGAACATTTCCCTTTTCATAACGATAAAACACGAGGTATTTCTTACAAACAAGAAAGCGATAATCGGAATCTTTATTGCAGATGGCAGAAAGCGGTGTCCCGATTTCAGGTGCTGTGGCAAGACTACGAACACGCTCAGTAATTGTGCCGACAATATTCTTTGCTGCCAGCGGACTTGCGAGGTCAACACCAATATACTCTTGGATTGCGAGCAAATCATCCTGTGCAAGCGGCGAGTATCGTACTTTTGCCACCGTTAGACTCCGAGAGTTTTCTCGACCGCATCGGCAGACAGCCATCCGTTTTCACGTGCGCTTTGCTCGCCTCTGGCAAGTTCTGAGAAAAGTGTGTTGGTGGCTTGAGCGCTGTCGTACTCATCAAGGTCAAGAATAACGTAGCGACCTCGACCATTCTTAGTGAGAAAAACCGGCTGACCGGCCGATACCTCACGCAGAACCTCATTGTAATTTCTCAAATCCGACACCGGCTTGATAATTGGCATAACATACTCCTTGCTGTCGTAAAGTTCTTAATATATTATGACATATTCTACGAAACAGCAATTGTACGACAGTAAAGACGTGGCAAAATAAAATGATACTGCCCCTTTGTCTCGCCGCCCCACTCAACCCCGTCACCCTTCTGTCCGCTGGTGTCGGAGGGTCCAAGCAAAAATCCCTGATGTCCTCAACAACAAAGTCAGCAGGGTCTTCGGAGGCATCGTATTAAAATCCGGGGAAATTTTTCGTAACGATTGCCTTGGCGGTCACGGGCTTGGCATAGCTTTATTCATGGTATGATTTCATCTGATATTTATTCTGATATTTATGGAGGTGTTCCTGTGCGCATACGTCCTATCTCAAAATGCCAGAGCAACTTTAATGAAGTGGCCGAATTGTGTCGCAGCGAGCGCGAACCTATCTGGATTACCAAACATGGCTATGAAGACTTAGTGTTGCTCCAGGCAGAAGATTACGAGCGCCGCCTTGCTCGCTTGGAACTCTACGACCGACTCGCCGCTGCGCAACGGCAGCTTGATGAAGGATGCGACCTCATCGAACATGACGAGCTGTTCTCTGAATTACGAAGCAGATTAACCTCCGAAAGACATTGACGATGCCTTCTCCATTTAAGCTGGTTTACACTCCCCTTGCGCATCTGGAGATTTTAGCCCTTCGCTTGGCCACGAGCCAGCAAAGCTACGCCCTGCAGTAGTCGTCAGTGGATTTGGCTTCAACTCTCGTTCCAGTCTCGCCTCCCTCGTCCCCATCACCACAACTGACAACGGCTATCCTCTGCACGTCCCCCCTTAAAGCACCATCTGTCGCCGGCTTCGCCTGTGTTGAACAACTGCGTAACATCGACATCATTCAACGAGGCTATAATCTGCTCGCAGCAGCAACTGACAAGGATATGAGGGCTATCATGGGCACCATTCGTGGGATGCTCGAACTGCGCTGAATGTTCGCGAAGCCTTTGACAGGGACGTTACAGGTCAAAGAGTGCCCTTTAGGGACTGCTCAACAATAATCTTTACAAATCTTGCGGCCAGTTTGCTCAATCTCTGCGTTGGCGAAATGGGGTATTACCGCCAGTAGTACCCCAAACTGACTCACAATCTTTTGCAAAGATTATTATTTCACAGTCCCTTAGTCGAGGGGGTGGGCTTGGCGGAGCATGGTGTCGCGTTGGACGAGGAGGGAGTGTTCGAGGCCGACGGGGTAGCTGTGCGGGTTGAGAAGGCGTTTGTTGGTGGGATGAAGTCGTTTGAGATTGGCGTGGGTGTTTTGCCGGGCCTGCAGCGCGTTCATCTTTGTGCCAACAAGGCGTCCTCTTTGGATAAACGGTTCAAGGAGACCAACAAAGGAGTAGCTCGAAAGGTTTTTGCGCCGCAGGTCATCAAAGGGGTCGATGATGAGTCCGTCTTTGGGGGTCATGCGTTCATCAAAAATCATGTCGCCAACAAAGATATTCTGCTCGTCAAAATAGCGTCGAACCGCCAAAAGCCCAGGCAGTGTTGCCTTGGCAACCTGCTCGGTGACCTTGAGTTGGGGCATCCATCGCCCACCACCCGCCGCTCTGCTCGCCGTCGCGTCATCTGCCGCGTCACCATCCGCCGCGCCACCCACCGTATCGCCCGCCGCGTCGTCCGCCGCGTCGTCCGCTGAGCGCATGGCGCAGAGCTTGTAGACGCCGCTGAGCGCCGGTTGCTCCCAAGCGGTTGCAAGCCGTGTTCCCACGCCCCAGGAATCGATGCGCGCGCCCTGTTCATGGAGAGACTGAATCGTGTATTCATCGAGGTCGTTGCTCGCGACGATGCGCACATAATCCAGGCCTTCCTCGTCGAGAAGCTCACGCGCCTTGATGGACAGCCAGGCCAAATCGCCCGAATCGATACGGATGCCGGCGAGGCGCTGAGCGCGCGTCTCCATCTCATGCGCGACCGTAATCGCGTTACGAACGCCCTTGAGCACGTCGTAGGTATCAACGAGCACGGTACTGTTATCGGGGAACACCTCGACAAAGGCGCGAAAAGCCGCAAGCTCGCTTTCGTGAGCCATCACCCAGGAATGCCCGTGGGTTCCTGAAACGGGCAGGTCGAACACGCGCCCTGCCTCAACGTTGGAAGTCGAAGTGCAACCGCCCACAATCGCGGCGCGTGAGGCGAGCAGCCCGCCGGCCGGCCCCTGGGCGCGCCGCAGGCCAAACTCGGCGACCGGACCTTTTGCCACCTCGCAGACCCGAGCGGCCTTTGTTGCTATGAGCGTCTGAAAATTGATGAGGTTGAGAAGCGCGGTCTCGACGAGTTGGCACTGGAGTATGGGGCCTTTGACGCGCGCGATGGGCTCGTAGGGAAAAACGACCGTGCCCTCGGCGACCGCGTCCACATCTATGGTGAGCGTAAGGCTGGCAAGGCTGTTGATAAAGTCTGCGCTGAACAACGGATTGCCCTGAGCCGTTTTGAGCGTCGTGAGATAGGCGCAGTCATCTGCGGTGAAGTGAAAGTCCTCGATGAACTCGGCGAGTTGGGCAAACCCACAGGCAACCGCATAACCGCCCTTGAAGGGGTTTTCGCGAAAGTGCAGGTAGAAACAGGCTTCCCTGTTGGCGAGACCGGTTTTCTCGTAGCCCTGCGCCATGGTGAGCTGGTAGAGGTCGGTTAAGAGTGCTTCATTGCTGAGCATTTTTTACCTTCGTTTCCGCGGCGCGCCTGATGCCTCATTAAGATGAGGAGCCGTTGCCCGCACTGCCGCCGCTGCTGTCCGCACCGCTCGGCTTGCCTGAACGCCGCCGACG
>JAISFJ010000163.1 GCA_031263665.1 Coriobacteriales bacterium | reverse complement strand
CGTCGATATGGTGCTGGAGGCCTTGGAAGTTCCCGGGCAGGTTGAGGTGCTCAACTCGACACTCGGTCGCACCGGTGCCCGCAACGTTGAGACGCTGTATGTCGCTAACAGGATGGTCGAGTGGATTGGTGAGCTCATCGAAGCCATCAAGGGTGGTGACGCGGCGACCTTTGCCGTATCCGACAACCATACGGGTGAGGGGGCCGGCATGTGGGAGGCACCCCGTGGTGCGCTGTACCATTACATGAAGCTCAAAGATGACGTCATCCAGAAGTATCAGATTATCATCCCCTCAACGTGGAACATCTCACCTCGCGACAACAACGGTGTTCAGGGGCCGATGGAGACATCGCTGCTCGGTGTTCCCGTGGAAGACCTCGACAAGCCCATTCACGCCTTGCGCGCGGTGCACAGCTTTGACCCCTGCGTCGCCTGTGCCGTGCACATCACCGAGCCGAAAACCAACAGGACCTTTTCTACCGTCACGAACCCCTGGGGGGTGAAATAAGATGGCACATCTCGCTCATTATCGTCAGGCGCACCCGTTGCCTTTCATCATCACACATTGGATTAACCTTATCTGTATGGTCGTGCTTATCTTTACCGGCTTCTACATTCACTTCCCGTTTTTCGCGGCGTTCATGGGGATAGCTCGCGGCGCGCATCTGTTTTTTGGCTATCTGATTTTTCTCAACTGCCTCCTGCGCGTTATTTTGTCGCTTTTCTTAAAATCGGCACCAACCGGCGGTACCCGTCAGGTTGACTACGACATCAAGAGCTTCCTGCCGCAAAAGGACAATCGCCATCAGCTCGGCGCGTGGATTAAGTACTATCTGTTCTTTAAGAAGGATCATCCACTCGGCGGCAAGTACGGCGTCCCGCAAAAGCTCACCTACGTGGCGATTCCGCTGCTCATCTGCTTTACCTTCTTTACGGGCCTGTGCCTGTGGGCCCCCACCTCAGTTGTTGGCCCCTTTGCGGCCTTCAATGGCTTGATAGGGGGAGTCATCGTCACGCGTATCGTGCACAACTTCTGCATGTGGGCCTTTATCATCTTCACGATGATTCACGCCTATCTCGCTAACGTTGAGGGCCTCGCCCCCTCAAAGATGATGTTCGGCTGGAAGGAACACGGCGGCTTAGTCTACGACCCCGAACTCCACAACATAGTAGGCGAAGACGACCTGAAGGATTAGGGACCAGCGCTCCGAAGCCAGGAGTCAAACAACAAAAAGAAAGGGAAGCTTGCTTCCCTTTCTTTTTGACGTTAGTACGTGAAGTTGTCACCACGTGCCGCCATGTGCCATGTGCCGTCACCGATAACGGTGGCTTGGGGGCGACGGGTTCGTGTAGGGGGGAGCGTTGTGCTAAAATAGCCCGTTGGGAATTCTTTATCAGTTTGCCGTATCGTATTCGATGGTTTACGCGCGGCGCTTCTCATCCTCAGAGGAGAAATGGGCGACAATGTCGTTTTTCGATAATCTTTTTAGTCAGTGGAGCTACGACATGGCCATTGACCTTGGCACGGCGAATACGTTGGTCGCGATAGCGGAACGGGGAATCGTCTTGAACGAGCCTTCGGTTGTTGCCATCGACAATGAGGCCAACCGTGTTTTATCGGTCGGGAAAGAGGCCCGTGAAATGATAGGGCGTAACCCGGGCAATATCTCGGTCGAGCGCCCGCTCGCCGACGGTGTCATCGCCGATTACGATGTCACGGAGGCCATGCTCTCGTATTTCATCCGCAAGGCCAATCCCAAGACGCATCTGTGGCAGCCCAAGCCTCGCATCGTCATCTGCATACCCTGCGGCGTGACCTCAGTTGAGAAGCGTGCGGTGTTTGAGGCGACCATCCAGGCGGGTGCGCGGCAGGCTTTTCTCATAGAGGAACCCATGGCCGCTGCCATTGGAGCGGGCCTTCCCGTTGAGGAACCCACCGGTTCGATGGTGGTGGACATCGGAGGCGGTACCACGGAAATCGCGGTCATCTCGCTTGGCGGTATCGTGACGTTTCGCTCCCTGCGCATAGCGGGCAACGAATTTGACGAGGCCGTCGCCCGCCACGTACGCGAGGTTTATGGCCTCAATATCGGGGTAAGAACCGCCGAGGACATCAAGATAGCCATCGGTTCGGCCATGCCCATAGCGACCGGCGAGCTCGACATGGAAATATCCGGTCGCGACCTCACAACCAATTTGCCACGCAGTGAGACCATCCAATCGGAAGACGTGCGCGAGGGCATCAAGAGTCCTCTGCAAGATATACTCATCGCCATCAAGGAGACTTTCCTTGAGACCGACCCCGACCTCGCCGCTGATATTATTCGCAACGGCGTTTTACTCACCGGAGGTGGCGGGCAACTCAAGATGCTCGACTCCTTCTTAACGCGCGAGCTCGAGGTGCCGGTCATGATGTCTGATACGGCCATGACAAACGTGGTCGTCGGATGCGCCCGAGCACTTGAGAATCCACGCGCGCTGCAACGCTCTTACACACAGCGATAAGAAAGGCCGCCTTTTCTGATGGCGCTTACTCCCAAAAAGCAAAGACAGCTTCCCGGGGGAATACTCCTGCTGATTTTATGCCTGCTCTCGGTGGTGATATTGTCGGTTTGGGCAAATGAGGGCACAGCCGGGCCGCTTCATCAGGTGAAATCCGGTGTTGAGACGGTGGTTACCCCTCTGCGGGTTGCCGGCTCGGTTGTCGCCGCGCCTCTCAACGCGGCAAACAATCTTTCCGAAAATGTCACGACCGATTCAAAGACCGCCGAGGAGCTGCGCAGGCAAAACGAAGAACTCCAATCCCAGCTCATACGCATGGAGGAATATCGCCAGGAAAACGAGCGACTCTCCAAACTGCTCGAACTCAAAGAGGCTTACAACCTGGAGTCCGTTGGTGCCCGCGTCATCACGACGAGCACCGATTCCTGGAACAGGGTCATCACCATCAACAAGGGGAGCATAGCAGGGCTTTCGGTTGGGATGCCGGTCATGAGCGCGAACGGTCTGATAGGGCAAATCGAAAGCGTGAATCCGTACAGTTCGGTGGTGCGCCTTATCGTTGATGAGGAAAGCGGGGTCGCTGCCTTTCTTCAGTCGAGCCGCGCCGAAGGAGTACTCTCCGGCTCGGTCGATGGCATCTTGCATCTCAATTTCATTTCACTCGACGTGTCTGTGGAGCCGGGCGATGCCGTCATCACTTCGGGAGCCGGTGGCATTTATCCAAAAGGCATCCCTTTAGGGGAGGTCATAACCGTTGAGACGAGCCCTTCGGATGTCTACCAGAGGATAACCGTCAGGCCCGTAACACGGGTGTCGGCCTTTGAGGAAGTGCTTGTTTTAGTGGGCAGCGAGGCGGAGATAGTCGCCTCAGGCACGAGCGCAGGCGGAAGCGGAAGCGGGGGCACGGGCGCAAGCGGAAGCGGAAGCGAAGAGGCGGCGTCCACCTCAGAAGAAGAGCAGGCGTCCGGCGCGGCAGGGGCGGATGAGTAGCATGGAAACACGCGAAACAGAAATGAGACCTTCCTTCACTGTTGTTGGCTCGCTGATTGCTTTTCTCCTTCAGGTTATTATCGCGCCGAACATAGCGATTCTCGGCGTTGTGCCGAACTTCATCTTAGGTTTTGTTATTCTCAACGCGATGTCCTGTAACAGGGTTCGGTCATCTTTAACGGGTTTCATTCTCGGCCTGCTTTATGGCTTCATTTCCCAGGGGCCGCTGGGTGCCATGTCTTTGGTTTTAGCGATTTTAGGCTACGGCATCAGCTCTCTTAATAAGGAGCTGTTCTCAGGGAGCTGGCAGATGCAGGCTCTCTTTCTTTTGATTGCGGCCTTTGCGGGCGAGCTGCTCAACGCCGTTTGCCTCTCCATATTGGGTTACGACTCCGATTTTCGTCACTCCGTTGGTATGCGCGTTGTTCCCGCTGCCTTGTATGATGCCGTTTTTGGTCTCATCGTCTTTTTGCTCATGCGACGTTTTTCCGCGGCGCGAAAAAAGAAGGGGTCCGACATTCTCAAAGGCAAGCTCGATTAAAATGAACGCGACGGTGCTTACCATTATTATCGCGGCGGCGGTATTTCTCCTGGTACTCTCTTCGCTGATTGTGTTTTTTACCTTTCGCGCACGCAAGCGTAAAGAGCTGGTAGTCAAAAAGAGTTTTGAACGCCATGGAGCTCCGACAGGCGTTGGAATCGACGACGTGCGCAAGCCCGATGTGTCCGAGCGCAAGGAGCGAAAAGAAGGCAAGGGTCGCCTGTACGCGTTTGGCGTTGTGATAATGGGCATATTTGGGACGCTCGCCATGAGATTGTGGTCTTTGCAGATGATTTCTGGCGGCTCCTATCAGAGGATGGCCGAAGAAAATATGACCTCGGAGGCCTCCATCCCCGCGCCTCGGGGACGCATTTTAGACAGAAACGGAAAAGAACTGGTGGGCAATCGCCCGTCGCTTTGTGTGACGGCGGCCAAGCGTGTGGTAGAAGAGCCGGTGCTCGTCAATCTCCTGTCGCTGATTTTGGGGATGCCGCGCGGTGTGGTGAGGCGCAATTTGCTCGATGACACTTTGGGGGCGCAGGCAAATCGCGTGATAGCAACGGACGTGCCGATGAAAACGGTGGCCTTTATCAAGGAGCACCCGCGGCTTTTTTCAGGGGTTGAGGTGGTTGAGCGAACGGTCAGGACCTACCCCTATGGCAGTCTCGCCGCCCATGTTTTAGGCTATATCGGCCCGGTTACCACCACCGACCTCAACCTTCCCGGGCAGGCAGTCCTTTATGAGGGCGATGATTACATCGGCAAAAGCGGGGCTGAGTTGGCTTTCGAAAACGTGCTGCAAGGGATACGCGGCGCTCGTACCTACCGGGTTGATGTTGACGGTAACCCCATCGCCCTGCTCAACGAATCGCCGCCGAAAAATGGCTCGGATGTCTGTCTGACCATCGACAGGGAGCTGCAGGAAGCAACTGATAAAATCATCTCAGACATCATTTCTTCTTCGCACCTGCGGGGTTTTCCCTACGCGGACGCGGGCGCGCTCGTCTGCATCGACATAGAGGATGGAGGCATTCTCGCGTCTTCGAGTTACCCCAGTTTTGAGCCGGAGAAGTTGGCCAACGGCGCCTCCACCGAACACTGGGAAGAGCTCACCCGAAAGGGCTCCGGCGACCCGCTCACCAATCGGGTCATCGCGGGCTTGTATCCCGCCGCGTCCACCTTTAAGGCGTTTACGAGCCTCGCCGGGCTCGAATACGGCATCATTGCCGATGATACGCATTTTAATTGCAACGGCCTTTGGGAGGCGTACGGTAAGGAATGGGGGCAGCGTTGTTGGATATATCCCAGTGGACACGGCACGCTTGGCCTTGAGGAAGCGATAAACCAATCCTGCGACATCTACTTTTACAATGTCGGCGCGAGCTTTTATGAGCGCTGGGAAGAGGCGCCCGAAGAGGACCGCCCCGACAATCTTCAGGATTTCTTAAAGACCTGGGGCTTTGGTTCAGAGACGGGTATCGACATTGCGGGTGAAGCGGGAGGGCGCGTTCCCACTGCCGCCTGGAAGCGCGACTGGAACTCCGAAACACCGGAAGGCGGTCAGTGGCAGCCGGGGGATATGACCAATATGTGTATCGGCCAGGGCGACATTCTCGTCACGCCGCTTCAGATAGCGAATGGGTATGCGGGAATCGCGCGAAAAACCATGCTCAAGCCCCATATTTTCCACCGTGTTCTCAACGACGAAGGGGAGGCGGTCATCAACAACACTCCCAAGGAAAGCGAGATTCAACCGGCAATCAACGATGCGCATATCGCGCGCGTGGAAGACGGACTCCAACGCGTCATTCGCCGGATGGGCGGGCCCTTTAACGAGTTGCCCGTATCGGTTGCCGGAAAATCAGGGACCGCGGAGGTTGCCTCGGCGAAGGCGGACTTTTCCTGGTTTGTCGCCTTTGCCCCGGCCGATGAGCCCAAATACTGCGTTGCCTGTCTGGTGGAGCAGGCGGGCGATGGTTCTTCCGCGGCGGTGCTGGGGGTTCAGCATACGCTCGCGAAACTCTATGATGTCGATATAGGCGATATAATTGTTACGCAGGGAAGCAGGGAGCGATAAAGACGTGTCACCGGTACAGCCAAAAATAGAGGCCCCACGAAGCCCTGGCGCTTCGCCTGCCATGCGCGGCATCGTCAAGCGCCTTTTGGCGGTCGTGAATGTGCCGCTTTTGCTTGTGCTCGCGGCTTTGACCGCCTATGGCCTGCTCATCGTCAACAGCGCCACCTTAAACGATACCGACTCATCGTTTTCATTTTCTCACCAGCTTGTCGGTGTTGCTATCGGAGCGGTCGTGATGCTCATACTGTGGCGCATCGACTATCGTCGTCTGTCGGTTTTCATCGTGGTGATGCTCGTTTTGGATTTTCTCCTTATTCTTTCTCCGCTGCTGCCGTTTATCGGCGTGACTGTCAACGGGGCGCAAAGTTGGATATCCCTTTTTGGCCAGCGGATACAGCCAGGCGAGCCCGCCAAGATTATAACCATCGTCGCCATGGCGGCACTCGTTTCAAAGTATCGGGGAAAACTTGATTCCGGCAAAGAATATCTCAAGTGCTTCGGCCTGCTCATGGCATTGCTGCTGGCAATCATGTTGCAACCCGATTTGGGGACGGGCCTGGTCTTTTTTGCCATTGGGCTGACCATTCTGTTTGCGGGAGGTGCGAGCTGGAAATGGATAGTGCTCACGCTGTTTGTGGTCGCTTTCGTCATCGGACTCGTTATCTATCTCGACCCCATTTTGGATGAGAGCTTTGGCTCCGATGTGCTGCTCAAAGAATATCAGAAGGACCGTCTTTTGGTATTCATGGATGAGGACTTAGACCCAACCGGAGTCGGGTATAATCTCAGGCAGGCGAAAATCGCGATTGGTTCCGGAGGGTTGTTTGGGAAGGGGCTGTACCAGGCCACTCAGTCCTCGCTCGGTTTTCTGCCTGAGGCACCGACGGACTTTATCTTCTGTGTTTTGGCCGAGGAACTTGGATTTATGGGTTGCGTCCTTTTATTGACGCTTTACGCGGCGCTCATAGGGGCCAGCTTCTGGGTCGCCCTCAAGGCGGATGACCCCTTCGGCACTTTGATAGTCATGGGCTGTGTGGGTATGTGGGTTTTCCAAATTCTCGAAAACATCGGCATGACCTGCGGGCTTATGCCGATTACGGGGATTCCGCTGCCCTTTGTGAGCTATGGTTCGTCGTTTATGCTCGCAAACTTTATGGCCCTGGGCCTGATATTTTCGGTATGGTCTCACCGCTCAGCGCGAACGAGCGGACACGAAAGAGTGGCTATGGAAGAGTAGGCGCGGATGCGAAGGAGTGGGCGTGGGTGCGGGCAGCGAATAAACAGGCGTAAAAAACGGGTCCGAGAAAGCGGGCATGAAAGAGTAGGAGACAGATGATGACAGGAAAACGAAGCAGGGGTTTTGCGCTCCCCTTAAATCCTCGAATGTTGCTGGAAGCCATTGGCCTGGTGGACGAACAGAGCACGTCACGGTGCCAGATTGAGGTTTTTACGGATACCTCGATTACCCCTGAGTTTTTGGCCTACGCAAAAGAGGCGTTTAACCCTCAAACCGAGACGCTCACCGTAACGGCGACTCCGTATTTTGATGACATACCCTCAATCAATGAACGCGCAAATTTGCTTGTGGTTTTAGCAGATGATGCTCCTGCAACCGGGCGCGTTTTGATTCAGGCGCTCAAAAAGCAGGTTCCTGCCGTGGTGCTGACGCTTGACCCTGTGCGTTTGCAGCAAATCGCCCGCGACCACTATAACGAGATAGACGCTCCTTCTATCGTGACGGTTAAAGAGGGGCTCTCCGAGCAAAAACGCTTTGCGCGACTCTTTGCCTCTTTGGGGGATTGGATTGTGCGGGAGCTTCCCGATGACCAACTCACGTTGGCGCGCGCCTACGAATTTGTCCGTCGCCCCTTTGTTTCTAATGCCATTCAGGCAACCGCTTTGCAAAACGCGGCGATAGCGGCCGTGTTTTTCCTGCCGGGAGCGGATATGCCTTTGCTTACCCTTAACCAGGCGAAACTCTTTTTGAAGATTGCTGCCGCTTACGGTGCGGCCATCGACAGCCAGCGCTTTGGGGAGCTCGGTGCTCTTTTGTTGGGTGGCTTTGGCTTCCGCGCGCTTGCCCGCAGGCTCGTCACCGGCGTTGTGCCGGTTTTGGGCTGGGCGATACGGGGTGGGGTGGGCTACACCGGCACCGTGGCGGTTGGAAAGATTGCCCAGGAGTACTTTGAAAAAGGCGGAGACCTGAAGCTCATCGCCGAAAGATTTAAGCCAAAAGGGGAGGCCGAGGCTGAGGCCGGGACGGGTGCCGAGGCTGCTGTCTGATGCGGGACCACTCTCTCTGGGAAAAAATTGAGCCGCTGCTTGCAAGGGTCGAAAAGCCTTCTCGCTATCTCAATCACGAATACAACGCCAGGGTTGACGAGCTACAGGTCACAGGGGTTGATAGTGCTGCTGCGGGGGTTGCTGTTACTTCTGATGGCGCTGTTGTTGAAACTGCCGTCAAAGCCACGTATCGCGTCGCACTGTTGTACCCTGATACCTATGAGCTGGGGCAGTCCAACCAGGCTATAGCCATACTCTCTCACGCGATAAATGCCCTGAGCGGCTGTGTTGCCGAGCGCTCTTTTCTCCCCTGGGTCGATTTGATTACCCTCATGCGCGAGCGCGACATCCCATTGTTCACGCTCGAAACCACTTCTCCTGTAGCCTCCTTTGACCTTTTTGGCATCACCTTGCCGCACGAGCTGGCCGCGACAAATATAGTGGAGGCCCTCGATTTGGCAGGCCTGCCGCTTTACAGCAAAGACCGTGGTAGCGAGTGCCCTCTCGTTTTGGGCGGCGGGCCGCTCGCCTTTAACCCGGAACCCTTGGCGGCCTTCTTCGACGCCTTTGTGATAGGAGAGGGCGAAGAGGTGACGGGCGAGTTCATAGCCGTGCATCGTGCGTGCCTCGCTCGCGGGGATTCGCGCGAAGAGACTTTGCGGGCGCTTGCCACCATCGAAGGAGTTTATGTTCCCTCCTTGTACGCGCCCGGAAAAGGCGGCGCGCTGTTGCCGCAGGTCAACGGGGCATCATTGCCCATCACCAAGCGCGTGGTGGCCGATTTTGACGCGTGCTCCATCGTAGTCGACCCCGTGGTGCCTTTTGTCGAGGTTGCCCATGACCGCTTTACGGTGGAGGTTTTGCGCGGTTGCAGTCGAGGATGCCGCTTTTGCCAGGCGGGGATGATTTATCGTCCTGTTCGTGAGCGCACGGCCGACACCATCGTTGACGCCGTCGCCCAGGGGCTTGCCAACACCGGCTATGACGAGGTCTCTCTCACCTCGCTTTCAACAACCGACCACTCGCAGATAGAGCAGATACTCCGCCGCCTCAATCGCCTGCTTGCCAACACGGGAGTGGGCATCAGCATACCCTCGCAGCGCCTTGATGCCTTTGGCGTCGCCATGGCACGCATGGTGGCGGGGGAGAAAAAAACGGGGCTGACCTTTGCGCCTGAAGCGGGCACGCAGCGGCTGCGGGACATCATCAACAAAAACGTGACCGAGACCGACCTTTTTGACGCAATCGCTTGTGCCTATGCGGCCGGATGGCTTCGCTGCAAGCTGTATTTTATGATTGGCCTGCCCGAGGAAACCGACGAGGACGTTTTGGGCATCGTCGAACTCGCGAATCGTGCCTACGCGGTCGCGAAAGACGCGGCCGAGGTGAACAGGCGCTCAAACGTGCGCATGAGCGTAAGCGTCGCGATATTTGTTCCTCAGCCGCATACCCCCTTTCAGTGGGGCGGACAGATTGCCCATTCGGAGATTGAGCGGCGCCTCGCCCTGCTCAGGTCGGCACACCTCCATAAGGGCATTAAACTTCACTGGCATGACCCCGCGTCCTCACGCGTTGAAGCCGCGCTCGCCCGCTCTGGGCGCGAGGCGTCTGAGCTGATAGAGCGGGCCTGGAGGCAAGGGGCTCGTTTTGACGCGTGGAGCGAGCACTTTGACGCAAGCCGGTGGGAAGAGGCCGCCTCCTTCTGTGGGCTTTCGCTCGCGGAGTTGGCCGAGCGTGATTTTGCTTTGGATGAGGCGCTTCCCTGGGCTCATATCGACAGCGGCGTGTCATCGGATTTTCTGCTCAGCGAACTTAAACGCTCCCGCGAGGCTGCAACGAGTGAGGATTGCTCGTTTGGCTCCTGCATCGACTGCGGTGTCTGCCCGGCGCTTGATGCCGACGTTGTTTTGGGAGGTGACAGCCGTGGCTGAGATGAACTTTCGCCTCAGGCTTGATTTTCAGAAGCACGGTCGGCTGCGCTTTTTGTCGCATCTTGAGGTTGTGCGAGCTTTGGAGCGCATGATTCGACGGGCGCAACTGCCCTACGCGGTAAGTCAGGGCTTTAACACTCATATGCGTTATGCCCCAGGGCCCGCCCTGCCCGTCGGCACCGTTGGTCTCGACGAGCATTTTGACCTGTGGCTTACCGAATACCTCAATCCAGCCCTTGCTTTGGGGCGGCTTGGCGATGTTGGTTTACGGGGGCTTACCATCACCGCCGCGTCCTATGTTGACCCGCGGGCAAAAGGCTTACAGGCGACTCACATCCACGAAGAGTACAAACTGGTTATCGCTGTGGGGGGCGCGGGGGCTGTAAGCGGTGTGGATGGCGTCGCGGGGGCCGAAGGCGATGCAAGCGGCACGGACAACGATGTGGGGGCCGAAGGCGACGCAGGTGGCGTAAGCGACGCAAACGGCGCGGAGACTGCAAGCGATGCAAACGGCGCAAACGGCGCGGAGACTTTGAGCGCTTCTGAGATTGTTGACGGTTTGACCCGCGTCATCGCGACGGGGGCACTGAGCGTCAGGCGTGGGAAAAAGAACAAGGACTACGACCTCACACAGGCGATAGATTGGATGCCTGTGGCCTGCGAGGGGCAGGCGGCCGCGACGACTTGCGAGGGGCAGGCGGCTGTGGATTATGGAGAACGAAAGGCGGGTGACATCGTCATCCTTACCATGGGATTGAGGGCGACCGAACGAGGAACGGTTCGTCCGGAACTGCTTCTCAGGGCCGCTCTCGTCGACAAACAGGGTTGGGAGCTAAAGTCGGTTGTGCGCACACGCCTTTATGAGGATAAGGAACTCGAAGTCTCATGACTATGCGGAATACGAGCCTACACATCGATGTTATCGCCGTCGGTAAACTCAAAGAGGATTACTGGATACAGGCCTGCGCAAACTATTACAAGCGACTCGCCCGATACGCGGCACTTACGCTCACCGAAGTGAACGACCAGGGAGCTCGCTCAACGTCTGAGCAGGCCAACGCGCTGCGTGTTGAGGCGTCTCAGTTGAGGCGCAAAATCCCCAAGGATGCCTACGTTGTCATGCTCGACAGTGCGGGGGCGCAACTTTCCAGCGAAGGCATCGCCGACTTTATCCGCAACCTGCAAGACCGCGGTGGACGCCGGGCCTGTTTTGTCCTCGGTGGCTCCTGGGGCCTCGACAAAGAACTCAAAGCTGAAGCGGGCATGCTCTTAAGCCTCGGCCCCATAACCTTACCCCACAACCTCGCCCGCGTAGTCTTGCTCGAACAACTCTACCGCGCCTTCAAAATAATCACCCACGAACCCTACCACAAGTAAGGGACTGCTCAACAATAATCTTTACAAATCTTGCGGCCAGTTTGCT